>NZ_JAVDVI010000007.1:0-217051 GCF_031456785.1 Flavobacterium arsenatis | reverse complement strand
AACATTCCAAGATCCGTTTCCGGCAGCCAAGACTGCAGTATGCTCTTCGTCACAGGTAGAAATAACCTCTGCTTGACTACAATTTGGAGGACATATACTTTGTGTTCTTGCCGGGCTAGTTAATGTACAATTACTGTCCTGATCATTAACTACTGTAAAAATCACTGAAGTAGCATTTGGATAAGGCCCAAAAGTAGCGATTCCTGTTGCAGTAACGGTTTGAGGCATACTTCCTTGGTTATCTGAAACCGAAATTGAAGTTGCTGAACCCATATTAGTAACATCAACATCTACCATGAATTGTTCTCCATTTTCACAATCGGAAACAACTGTATAAGTTGCAACAGGTGGTGTACAAGCGATGACAGACCAAGCTAATGTAAAAGTTCCTGTAGCTGACCATCCGTCTTGAATCCAATAAACTGTTTGTTCGCTACCTGTTTGATTAGCCCACTGAATTTGAGTTAAGTTAGGATCATCAAAACAGGCAATACTAGTTCTGTTTTCGCAATCACCATAAAAAACAATATTTGCTGAATCATAACCTGTAGCTGTTGCTCCTATTGTTAATTGTGAACCTGCAGGAACAACGATCGAATAGAATTTATCTCCATAAGTATTTGCTACTTGTGCACCTGAATTGTTGCAAACAGTTGTATTTGTATTTGTTGCACCCGTTGTTGTAGATGACAATGGAGAAGTGAGGTTTGTTAAATCAATTGCATTAGAACAAAAATCCCCTGGCAAAGCAACACCGGTTGTAAAGCTATATTCAATACAGTCTGTTGCATTTCCATTAGCGTTAGTCGGAGTAATAGTTACATAATAAGTTGTTGATTCTGCTAGAATACCTGGAATATCATAGGTTGTAGCTAATCCTACATTTAAGGCAGCAACTACATCATTTCCTCCTGAAGAAGTACCCACAGAAAGAATATAACTTGATGGCAAACCGGTAGCAGCAGTCCAAGTTAAAACTCCCAAAAGATTTGCATCACTGCTTCCATTTGCAGGTGATGTCAAAGCGGCATCACAATTTGGAACCAATGCTGTCACCTGTGTAATACTGATGTTATCTATCCAAAAATAACAATCTCCAGAAGTCCAAGTATCTCTAACTCTAAATCTGAAGTCAGATCCTTCGGGTACGGAAGAGGCAGGAATGACTGCTGTAAATTCTTGACATCCAATAATAGATGTTGCTGTTATTTGATCTCCAATTGGCAACCATGTAGTTCCGTTATTAGTTGAATATTCTGCATTTGCAGTTAATCCAACTCCCGCCCCTGAACTCCATTCAGTTGCTTTCCATTGAAACATTACGGTTAGATCGGTACCATTTGAAAGCCCAACATAATTTGGAGAAGTGAAACTCCCTGTTGTAGAAGAACTATAGAGATTGTCTCTCCATGCATGACTACCCTCACACGGAGTAGTTATCGTGCTTACAAATCCACCTGCTTGTGTCCAGCCTGCAGGAAGAGTTGCCGAATTCAGTCCCTGAATAATACCTATTTGTGCTGAAGCACTAAGCATCATAAAGAAACTAAAAAAAATAAAAGTAATTTTTTTCATAATAAATAGTTTTTGTTAATCAAGTGCTAATATATGATTTTTTTAATACTAAAATTAATCTATATCTTAAAAAAAGAGAGAGACAGTAAATATCAGTAAAAATTATAACAACCTAGCCTTATTTAAAGGATTAGCTCGCAGAATGTGTTATGCCCATTCTCCTAAATATTCTCTGAATTTTAACGTAAATCTCATTTTTTGCTGTTTTATAACCAATGCTTATTCCTTCATTTGGTATCTTAATTACTAGAACAATCAGACTGCCCAAAATAATTATTTAAATTCAGCTTTTGTTCATTCTTGGAAAATCTGCTTAAATTGATCTATTTGTTTGAAAATCCAATAATGCTTTTTTCTTTTTTTGAAATTTATGAGCTACAGCAAGAAAAATTTTATAGAATATTGATTTATTGTGACCTATAAAACAAAAAAAGTCGGAAGAAAAAATCTTCCGACTTAACCACACCCTAAGGTGTTTTTAAATAATTATTGAAACTTAAAAATTATTGTTTGATAACTTTTATAGTTTTAACCTGATTCTCACTTGCAACTCTCACCAAATAAGTTCCTGTTGCTAAATGCGACATATCAATTTGACCTTGAGTAGCATTAATAGATTTAGCAATTACCTGTTGTCCTAACATATTGAATACTTCAACATTAGAAATGTTTTGCGTATTTGTTAAGTTCAATATGTCTTTAACAGGATTTGGATAAAGCTTAAAGTTAGCAGTCCCAAAATCTTTTACAGCTAAATCAGTACTAATACCGAAGTTATCAATAAAGAAGTCATAATCTTGAGTATCATTTACTGTCCCATCGGTTGCAAACAATGCAAATTTAACAGTAGCACTTGTTGAAGCAATTGGTTCTGTAAAGGTTTGCAGCGTATTTGAAACACCGCTGGCAGCATTAAATGTTGTAACTACTGTCCAAGTTTCTCCATTATCTTCTGACATAAATAATTCAACTCTATCATCAGATCCCATTGTAGAAGTTGTTGTTTCATTCCATGTAGTTACACCATAATCAAAACTAACTTGGTAGTTACCTGCTGATAAATCGAAAAGTGGAGAAATCATCCAACCAATTCTATTAAGATCATATAAATTCACTTTGATTGCTCCAGTACTTCCCACATTTAGGAAACCATCAGCAACCCAAATTCCTGCTCCAGCACCTTGTGGTGCAGTTGTTCCTGCTCCAGCTCTACTCCAACATTCAGGAACAAAAGTAGCAAAATCTTGATCATAATCCGGGATTTTAGGACTACAAGGTGTTGTAAAACTAAATGGACCTGACCAAAAACTAACTCCATCTGCATCACCACAATCTTGACGCACATAATATTGATATGTGGTAATTTCTGATAGACCTCCAAGAAGATACTGATTAGCCACTCCACTAACAAGAGTACCTTCTCCTGCAGCAAAAGGCGCTTCACCCCATTCAATATCAAATAAGGTACCGTCACTTTCCCACAAAAGCTCTGCAGATTCGAAAGTAACATTCTCTACCATTAAAGCAGTAGGTGGCAAACAACTTGGCGCTGGAAGAACGTGAAGCGTATAATCTATGGTCGTTCCATAATTTACTTCTCCACAAGGAGCTGGGTTTGCAGTATCACCCCATTGTGATCTAATTCTCATACGATAATCACCTAGAGGCATATCTGCTGGAATCATGATAGTTCCTGTTTGAGTTGCCCCAGTAACATATTGTGAATATATTTTTTCTGTACTTCCCGTTGTGTTGTCAAAAATCATATCCTGATCCCAATCCACCCATATATTCACTCTCTGACCTCCACCTACATAAGTAGTTGAGAAATTGAAAGATAGACCTTGTGCCTGCTCAATAATATTTGCAGTTTGATTTGTATATGATCCTGATGGATTGGCTGTAGCAGTATAGCTCACATTAGAAACAGCTCCACTTGTTGAAAATGAGCTAGTGTAATCTCCGGTATACAACACAGAAACGCCACAATATCCTGTAAAGAAAGAATAAGGTCCCGCCCACAAACTTTGACCACTCACTCCACAATCCTGACGAACATAGTATTGATAGTTGGTTTCAGCATTTAAACTTCCAAGTGTATATTGATTGGCTACTCCACTAACGAGAGTACCTTCTCCTGGTGCAAAAGGTGCTTCCCCCCATTCAATATCAAATAAGGTACCGTCACTTTCCCATGAAAGTTCTGCAGATTCAAAAGTAACGTTCTCTGCCATTAAAGCAGTAGGAGGCAAACAAGCCGGGGGCGCCATAATTGTCAATGTATAGTCTTCTGTTTCACCATAGGATGCAGCTCCACAAGCACTGGCTGCATTGGAGTAATATCTTGAACGTACTCTAACACGGTAATCTCCTAACTCAAGGTCAGCAGGTAGAATAACAGTTCCTGTGAAAGTTGTAGCTGAAGTTCCGTAAACATGATTTCCGATCAACTCATCAGCTCCAAAAAGCAAATCATTATTATAATCTGCCCAGATTTCTATATTAGTATAGCCCGGAACTGTTACGCTGTATGTAAATTCTCCTCCTGGTGATTGAGATACCGACAGAGCCGTAAAATCACCATAGCTGGCTGTTGATGCAGTACTACCTGTTGTATTTGATATGTTTGTATAACCTCCAGAAGTAGAAACACTATTGATTATATACCCTGAAAAAGATGAAGCAGGTGGTACACAATATCCTGTAAAGAAAGAATAAGGTCCTGCCCAAAAACTTTGATCATTAGCTCCACAATCCTGACGAACATAATACTGGTAGCTTGTATTTTCATTTAAACCCCCAAGAACATATTGATTAGTCACCCCACTTACAACAGTTCCTTCTCCTTCTGCCAAAGGAGCTTCACCCCATTCAATATCAAATAAGGTACCGTCACTTTCCCATGAAAGTTCTGCAGATTCATAAGTTAAATTCCCTGCAGTTAAAGCCGTTGGAGGAAAACAAGTTGGTGCTTCTAAAACGTGAAGTGTATAGTCTATGGTAGTTCCATAAGATACGTGTCCACAAGGAGCTGGGTTTGCAGCACTACCCCATTGAGATCTAATTCTCATGCGATAATCACCTACTGGCACATCTAATGGTATCATGATTGTTCCTGATTGAGTTGCACCAGTTACATATTGTGAATATACTTTTTCTGTACTTCCTGTTGTATTGTCAAAAGTCATATCCTGATCCCAATCCACCCATATATTCACTCTTTGACCTCCACCTACATAAGTAGTTGAGAAATTGAATGACAAACCTTGTGCCTGCTCAATAATATTTGCAGTTTGGTTTGTATATGATCCTGATGGATTAGATGTAGCCGTATAGCTTACATTTGAAACCGCACCATTTGTTGAAAATGAGCTTGTATAGTCTCCAGTAAATTCAGTAGAAACAGTACAATATCCTGTAAAGAAAGAATACGGTCCTGCCCATAAGCTTTCTCCGCTAACTCCACAATCCTGACGTACAAAATATTGATAATTGGTCTCTGCATTTAACCCTCCAAGTGCATATTGATTTGCCACTCCAGTTAAAAGAGTGCCTTCTCCTGCTGTTAAAGGCGCTTCCCCCCATTCTATATCAAACAATGTTCCTTCACTTTCCCATGAAAGCTCAGCAGATTCGAAAGTAACATTCTCTGCCATTAAAGCACTAGGCGGTAAACAAGCCGGTGGTGCTACAACTGATAATGTATAATCTTCTGTTTCACCATAGGATGCGGCTCCACATGAACTTGCTACTGTCTGAAAATAGTACCTTGAACGTACTCGAACTCGGTAATCTCCTAACTCTAGGTCGGCTGGCAAAACAATAGTCCCTGTGAAAGTTGTGGTTGAAGTTCCGTAAACATGAGCTCCAATCAACTCGTCTGCACCAAAAACTAAATCTTTATTCAAATCAGCCCAGATTTCAACGTTAGTATATCCTGGCACCGTTACGCCATAAGTAAATTCCCCTCCAGGTGATTGAGTTACAGCCAGATTAGTAAAATCACCATAACTGGCTGTTGAAGCCGTAGCACCGGTTGGATTTGTTATGTTGGTGTAACCTCCTAAAGTAGTAACTCCATTAATTATGTAACCTGTAAAGCTTGAAGCAGGTGGCACACAGTATCCTGTAAAGAAAGAATACGGACCAACCCAAGAACTTACTCCTCCAGCACCACAATTATTACGTACATAATATTGATAGCTAGTATTTTCATTTAATCCGCCAAGAAGATATTGATTGGCTACTCCGGTAAGTAAAGTACCCTCTCCGATTGTAAATCCTGATTCACCCCACTCTACATCGAATGAAGTTCCATCACTTTCCCAACCTAATGTAGTACTACTGTAAGTAGTTCCACTTACTGCTAAGCTAGTAGGTGCAACACAGGGATTTGCCTCTAAAATTGTAACCATATAATCATGAGCTTCCCCAAAACCTGCTACATTACAAGGAAGTGGCTGATTGTTGTATCTGTTTGCAATCCTTAAACGAAAAGTCCCAAGTGGAGCTGTCGAAGGAATTGAAACCTGAATAGTTGTTGTTGTACCACTACCTGTACCAGTACTAGCGGCTAACCCTACCAATTCTGTATCGGCAGTATTACCAAAAACATTATCCTCATCGAAATCAATCCAAACCCTTACAAATTGAGTTTGGTAGGCATGTGTAGTTACGAATGTATAGATTTCACCAGCCTGCAAATCAGGAAATGTTTCCGATTCAGTAAAATCACCATAAGCACCTGCAGAACATCCGGTATTCGAATGGCTATAACCTAAAGAAGCAATTGTTAGGCTATTTATTACATCTCCATCTGCACATCCATCAGGAAATGCTGGCACACATTGAGCCGTGACAGTGTGGCTGGATAAGTAGAATCCAAAAACGACTAATAGACTTAGCCATTTTTTAGTAAATTCCAATCCATAGCGATTGGAACAATAAAAAATAAAGTTCTTCATAATAAAAATAGTTAATGTTAATCAAATGCTAATATATGATTTTTATTCAAATAAAAACTTAAAAAATAAAAAAAGCCTCAGATTGAGGCTTTTTTTTAATCTTAATCAACATGTCTTTAATAGTTTCTTTGAGCTATTGCAAACTCTGGATTCCAATCATTTCATTAGCATCCTCATCATAGTTGACGCCCTTTACATCAAACCCAAATAAATTATAAAAATCTTTTCTATAACCTTGCAAATCTCCCAATTCTGAAAGATTTTCAGTCGTAGCTTGTTCCCATAAAGCGGCCACTTTTTCCTGAATATCATCACGCATTTCCCAATCGTCGATTCTTATTCTTCCTTTTTCATCTGTTGGAACTTCTTTTCCTGTATATAATCGGTCTTGATACAATCTTTGGATTTGCTCGATCGTTCCTTCATGAACTCCTTCTTCTTTCATTATCTTATATAATAAAGAAATATAAAGCGGAATTACTGGAATTGCAGAACTCGCTTGAGTAACCAATGCTTTATTGACCGAAACATAAGCTTTCCCATTGATATCTTTCAAACTATCTGTAATAGAAAAAGCAGTTGCCTCCAAATGATCTTTTGCCCTACCTATTGTACCTTTTCTGTAAACTGGCTCGGTTAAAGATGGTCCGATATAAGAATAAGCTACAGTTGTAGCTCCATCAGCTAAAAGATTCTCTGCCTTCAAAGCATCCATCCACATTTGCCAATCTTCGCCACCCATAACGGCTACTGTATTTTCAATATCATCTTCCTTACTTGGTTCGATTGAAATTTCAGAAACTTTTCCCGTATGGAAATCTACTGTTTTATTGGTATAAACATTTCCAATCGGTTTTAAAACCGAACGATGTGTAACACCTGTATTTGGATTGGTACGAACGGGGGAAGCCAAACTGTAAATCACCAAATCAACCTGACCGAAATCAACTTTGATCAAGTCCAAAGTTTCTCTTTTCACTTCATTAGAAAATGCATCACCATTTATGCTTTTTGCATATAATCCAGCTTTATGAGCTTCTGTTTCAAATGCAGCAGAATTGTACCAACCTGGAGAAGCCGTTTTCCCTTCACTTGGTGGCTTTTCAAAAAACACACCTATTGTTCCGGCATCAGAACCAAAAGCACTCGTAATTCTTGAAGCCAAACCAAATCCGGTTGAAGCTCCAATTACCAAAACCTTTTTGGCACCTTCTATTTTGCCTTTGGACTTTACGTATTCAATTTGATTTTTAACATTTTGCTCAGCACCTTTTGGATGTGCAGTCAAGCAAATAAATCCTCTCATTCTTGGTTCTATAATCATAAGATATGTATTCTGTTTATATTCAGTTTTGCTTATTTTGTTGTAGTTCAATCAACAAATATAATTCAAAAAATTAGTTCAGCAAGGCTTTGGCGTGATTTATGGCCGAGTCGGAAATATCCTTTCCCGAAAGCATTTCGGCAATCTCAACCACTCTTTCCTCGTTTGTAAGTAGTTTTAATTCCGATTGGGTTTGGTTTCCAATTGTGGTTTTAAATACCTTGAAGTGTTCATTTCCTTTTGCGGCAATTTGTGGCAGATGGGTAATGGCAAAAACCTGCATGTCATTGCTCATTTGTTTCATGATCTCTGACATCTTGTTGGCAATTTCACCAGAAACACCTGTATCAATTTCATCAAAAATTATAGTGGGAAGTTTTGAATATTGTGCCAAGATAGCTTTTACAGCCAACATAATTCTAGACATTTCACCTCCAGAAGCTACTTTTTTAAGCAATCCGAAATCGGAACCTTTATTAGCCGAAAACAAAAACTGGACTTCATCTTTTCCGTTGGATGAAAAATTTTGAGTTTCTTTCAACTCTATTTTGAAACGAGCATTCGGCATTCCAAGCTGTTCCAAGAAATAAATCAATTTTTCTGACAGAACAGGAATTGCTTTCAGTCGATTTTCTCTTATTACTATTGCTTTCGAATTCAATTCAGTTTCCTTGATTTCGATGGCATCTTCAAGATTTTTGATATCACTTTCCAAATTATCAACCGAAACTACTTTGCTTTCTAATTCGTTCTGGATTTCAAGCAACTCATCAATCGTTGAGACCTGATGTTTTTTTTGAAGACTGTATAAAGTTTGCAGTTTCTGATTAATCAAGTCTAGCTTTTCAGGATCGTTAATCAATTTTTCTGATAACGAATTGATTTCCGAAACAATATCATCCAACTCAATCACCACACTGTTTGTTCTTTCGAACAAAGTATTGTAATCTTCAGAAATAGAAGCTATTTTCTGCAACGAAGCTTTGATTTCTTTTAAATTTTGTAAAACGCCAAACTGTTCTTCATTGGCTACAGCCAAAGATTTATCCAGATTTTCCTTGATGAATTCAACATTGTTTAATTGTTCAAATGCAGCTTCAAGTTCTTCTTGTTGTCCCGAAATTAGTTTTGCAGAAAACAATTCTTCTAGCAGGAAAGCATTATAATCTTGCTCTTTTTTTGCTTCTTTCAATTCAGAGAACAGAACCGAAAGTTTATTTTTATCTTGTTTGTAAGCTTTTAAAAGCGATGCAAATTCAACAACAGAATCAAGATTTCCAGCAATAGCATCAATGATTTGAAACTGTATATTTTCGTCTGATAATTCTTGGGTTTGATGTTGGGAATGGATGTCGATTAAAAAAACTCCAAGTTCCTGCAACTCATTTAAATTGACTGGACTGTCGTTTATAAACGCCCGCGATTTACCTGAAGGCAAAATTTCCCTACGAATTATAGTCTGGTCTTCATAATCCAAATCATTGCTTTCAAAAAAAGGTTTTAGATTGTATTTTGAAATATCAAATTGGGCTTCGATGACACATTTTTCTTCTTTGTCTTTCAAGGAAGTTAAATCGGCTCTTTTGCCCAAAACCAAACCCAATGCACCAAGAAGAATCGATTTCCCAGCACCAGTTTCACCTGTAATAATAGAAAATCCTTTAGAAAAATCGATGGACAATTTTTCTATCAGGGCAAAATTTTTAATAGATAGCGAGGCTAGCATTTGAGGAAATTAAATATTTAAATTGAGCTTTTTTATTGATATCAAAAATAGCTTTTTAAAATTTAATAGTCGACCATTTAGAGGAATTGATTGGTGAGAATTTATTTAAACTATCAACAAGATCTGCAATGGCAATTTGTGGACCACCCGAAAAAACGGATTGTATTTCATCTGATTTTGCATCAAAAAACACCCTTGTTAGAAAAGCATTTGGTCGAGAGGAATAAACTTTATTCAACGAAATGATGGCTTCTTTTACTTTTTCTTTTCCGCCTTTCAAGTCCTCACTCATTTTATCCAATCCTTTAGAATGATAGTTATACATTGCCAGTCGTATGGCTTCAAAAGTTCCCGACATCAATTCATTGGTCAACATAAAACGGGTTTGGTTTCCATCTGCCTGGCTCCATCCTTTATAGTTTCCTGATTGTGCCAAACTCCCGATTTCTTGTGCAGTCCTAAAATAATCCGAACCTCCAAGAGGCGAAAAAGTATCGGCATCAATCCCAATAATCACATTACAATAAAAGGCAAGAACCGAAACCAGATTGGAATCAAAACTATTTGGATTGAAAATCAAATTCTCATATTCAATGTATCTAAAACTGAAATCTTTGTCATTGAAATTAAAAACCGGAGAAGAATAGGTCGAATTATAAATAGGTCGAGAAGAACTCACTTGGATTGTTGCCACAAACTGATCGGAACCATAGGTTGTAACATTAATAACCATAGCACAATCAATTTTTTCATTTTGCTTGTACGGCTTGTTCGTCCACTTTGTATTGTTCACAAACTCGTTCAACGATCTTTCTAGTGTTTTAAAAATTGGCTGATTGGAATTCGTTAATGTTTGTGTATTGATTTGAACAGTACAATTGAGCTCTTGAGCTTGGACAAATCCAGAGATTAGTAGAAAAAAATAAATTACTTTACGCATGATAATGTGCTATTACTTTATTTAAAATGTCATCTGCAACCGCTTCTTTCGATTTCAACTCCATTGGTTCAATATTAAAATCCTTATCGATGAAAGTTACTTTGTTGGTTGGCCTGCCGAAACCGGCACCATCATCTTGAAGCGAATTCAGAACTATCAAATCTAGGTTTTTTTTCTGAATTTTAAGCTTTGCATTTTCAATTTCATTTTCAGTTTCTAATGCAAAACCTATCAAAAACTGATTTTTCTTGACTTCTCCCAACGATGCCAATATGTCCTTAGTTTTTTCCAGTTCTATATTAAAACTATGTTCTGTCTTTTTTATTTTCTGAACGGCAACATTTTTTGGTCTATAATCTGCAACTGCCGCTGCTGAAATAGCAACATCAACATCATTATAATAAGAATGACAAGCATCATGCATTTCTTGAGCGGAAACAACTCTGACAATTTTAATTAAATTATCATTAATATTGAGATGTGTTGGACCAGCAATCAGAATAACATTGGCACCAAGATTCGCTGCCGATTTTGCAATATCAAATCCCATTTTACCAGAAGAATGATTTCCTATAAAACGAACAGGATCAATCGCTTCATAAGTTGGACCTGCAGTGATCAATATTGTTTTTCCTTTTAGAGGCAATTTTGAGTTTAAATCATTTTCAAGAAAAGCAACAATATTTTCAGGCTCTGCCATTCTGCCTTCGCCAGATAGTCCGCTTGCCAATTCTCCTGTTTCAGCTGGAATCATAATATTTCCAAACTGTTTCAACGAATTAAAACTTGCTATTGTTGATGGGTGTTTATACATATCCAAATCCATTGCAGGTGCAAAGTAAACAGGACATTTCGCAGATAAATAAGTTGCAATAAGAAGATTATCACAATTTCCTGTAGCCATTTTAGACAAGGTGTTGGCTGTTGCTGGAGCAATGACAATAAAATCGGCCCAAAGACCTAATTCGACGTGATTGTTCCAAACTGCATTCGTATCGTCTTCATTATAAAATGTAGAATGTACAGGGTTTTTGGAGAGTGTAGAAAGCGTGAGTGGTGTTACAAAATCCTTAGAAGCAGGAGTCATTATCACTTGGACATGTGCTCCTGCTTTTATGAATAGTCTAACTAAAGTTGCAGTTTTATAAGCGGCAATTCCACCAGAAACTCCCAGTACTATTTTTTTTCCGCTTAAAACCGACATACTTTTTTTATTTTGTAGAATCTCTGTGGTAGATCTTATTGTCTAACCATTCCTGAACCGCTAAAGCGTGTGGTTTTGGCAATTTTTCGTAGAATTTAGAAACTTCGATTTGTTCTTTATTTTCGAAAATTTCTTCCAAACTATCATTATAGGTTGCAAACTCTTCCAATTTCTCTGTCAATTCTTTTTTGATTTCAGAGTTGATTTGGTTTGCTCTTTTAGCCATAATTGTGATTGCTTCATACACATTACCGGTTGGCTCTTCAATTACAGTTTTGTTGTAAGTGATTGTGTTAACCGGAGCATTCGTCTTTTTTAAATCCATGACTTTTTTATTTTGAAAATTGTTTTAAATCTGTTTCTATTTTTGCCAACATATCATCGGCTTTTGATTTGAATTCAGTATTGGCATTGAATTTCATCAAGTTTAAGTAAGCTGTTTTTGCAACGTTCAAACGCTCTACTTTTTTACTTTCGATACTGTTTATTGCCAATTTATAAGCTGAATCAAATTTATAATACAAAGCTTTCTCTTTGTATTGAGTTCCAGGAAAATCTATGATGAAATTATCCAAAACTACAAGAGCTGCTTTATGATCTGAAATGGTATTGTACTGTTTTGCAATCTCGAAAGATTTTTTTTCTAGTTTCTCTCTCAAATCCTTAACAATAACATTGGCTTCCGCCAAATATTGAGAATCTGGGTATTCATTAATGAAGGCTTGTAGTTTATCAATAGCTTTATAAGTATCAATTTGATCTAAACTATAACGAGGTGACAATTTTGAAAAACTATGTGCCGCTAAATAAGCCGCTTCTTCCTTCTTTTCACTTTTTGGATAACTGGAAACAAAGCTTTCAAACTGATAACCCGCAGAATAATATTGTTTGGTTTTATAGAATGATTGAGCATACATATAAAACATTTTCTCTGCTTGAGGCTTACCTCTATATGAAGGGGCGATTTGCTCAAACAAACGGATGGCTTTTGAATACTTACCTTTTTCGTATTGTCTTGTCGCAACATCGAATTTAACTCCGATGTCTTCTGATTTCAATGCTTTTTGAAACTCACTACAAGAAGTGAAGACAATAAGAATAAGTAGAATAGAAATAAATTTCTTCATTATAAAAGTTAGGTTTTATTATTCATTTAAGGCATTCTTACCTTTCTTTAAAACCAACTGCAAATTTAGTGATTAATTGCAGACTACAAAACATTTTTTTTATAGCGGTTTTTAGCTTGAAAAAGGATTAAAAATAGACTTAAAACGATGTCTTTTAAATATTATTTTGGCGTTGGAACCGGGCTTGTAAAGTTTTTCATTTCATTATCAAACAAATACAAACCGCCTTTATCATCTCCGATAAGGTTGATTTTATCTAAGATATATCTGGCATTCGCCTCTTCTTCTATCTGTTCGGCAACATACCATTGCAGGAAATTGTGAGTTGCATAATCTCTTTCGTCCAAGCTGATTCCAACCAAATCATTGATGCTTTCTGAAACTTTTATTTCGTGTTCCAACAATTGTTTGAATAAAACTTTATAGCTCGACAAATCCAAAGTTGGCTCAACAGTTCCTGAAATTTTCGCTTGACCACCTCTTTGGTTGATGTATTTCACCAATTTCAACATGTGCAATCTTTCTTCTTCTGATTGGGCAAACATAAAAGTGGATATTCCTTCAAAACCTTGAACTTCTGCCCAAGAAGCCATTGCTAAATAAATTTGAGATGAATCTCCTTCAACTTTAATTTGCTTGTTTAATGCGTCTTGTATGATTTGTGATAACATATTTTAATTTTTAATTAAACTGTAACAGCTGTTAAACTATTTTTTGTAAATGCTTTAATTCTATCGGATAAATCCTGATTTACAGACACCAACGGCAATCGAACTGTATTTTCTGACAACCCTAGAGCCTTGTGCACTTCTTTGATTCCCGCTGGGTTTCCTTGCTCGAAAATCATATCAATTGAATCAGCAATCTGATAATGCAACTCATAGGCTTCATCCACTTTTCTTTCAAGTCCTAAACGAACCATATCGGAAAACTGCCTCGGAAAACCTTCTCCAATCACAGAAATAACCCCTGCTCCACCTGCCAAAACCATTGGCAAAGTTACCATATCATCTCCAGAAATTACTAGAAAATCTTTTGGTTTCGTTTGGATTAGCTTCATGGCTTGAACAATATCTCCGGCCGCTTCTTTTATCGCAATGATATTTTTGAATTCATTTGCCAAGCGGATAACTGTCGATGGCAAAACGTTACTTGCTGTTCTTCCTGGAACATTATATAAAATTACAGGAACTGGCGACGCTTTTGCAATAGCAGAAAAATGCTGATAAATTCCTTCTTGAGTTGGCTTATTATAATAAGGAGAAACCGATAAGATTGCCGAAAAATCAGAAAAATCTCTTGTTTTTAATTCCTCAACAACTTGTGCCGTATTATTTCCTCCAACACCCAAAACCAATGGCAATCTTCCCTTATTGGCATCAACAATTGTCTTTATTACCAGTTCCTTTTCGTCATTGGTCAAGGTAGCTGGTTCTCCAGTTGTTCCTAAAACAACAAGGTATTCAACACCTCCATCAATTACAAAATTGACAATTCTTACCAAAGCTTCGGTATCTACCGAAAAATCTTTTTTGAACGGAGTAACAAGGGCAACGCCTGTTCCAACAAATGATTGCATAATTATATTTTGTTTAAAATTCTGAGATACTTAAATAATTCATCGCTAAAAACTTTAAAATTTTCGGCATTGGTATTGATCATAAAATGGTTTAATCTTTTGTCAATCGTAGAAAAACCTACTTTAAAAATTGCTTTTGATTGTTGAGTTGCCAATAACAACGGTGCTTTTGTCACATCATAATAACTAATCAACATATCGAATGGCTTTGACAGAAAATCGGTGGCTTCTTGCTGTTGAATTTCGCCATTCCAACTTACATCTTTCATGCTAAACGAAGGAAATTTCAAAACTTCATTCTTCTTGAATTTATCTTTATAAACCAGTAATTTAATGTTGTTCTGGCTGATATCGTTTTTAATTAGTTCCTTGATTAAGTTCTCTTTTTCATCGAAATAACTCTCGTCAACTATAATCCCAACAGTGTATATTTTTTCGTTTGAAAAATTACTGTTAACATTAAACACGTTATTTTTTAACTTTCTTTTTAAGAAAAAATTCTTTAAAAAATTTAAAAACATACTACTTTTACTTGAATTACAAAATTACTTAAACTAAGTCGCATTTCAGATGGTAAATCTAAAAAAGTCTAACTTCTTATCGCATCATTTTGTTTTATTCTTAACATTTATTTTCTTTATTTCTTGTGTTGAAAAGAAAGTATATGTAAATAAAATAGAAGGAAAACAAATTGCGATTACTAATACGATTCCTGAAGTTTCTGAGGTTGACAATTTCATCAGACCTTATCGCGAAAAGATTGACAAGGATATGAACGAAGTTTTGGCTTATGCTTCGGAAACCTTGGAAAAAAGCAAAGGCGAATGGCAAACCACAATTGGAAATCTTCAGGCAGATATTACTTTGGCTAGTGCCAATAGGATCTTCAAGGTCAGAGAAAATAAAACTGTTGATGTTTGCTTATTGAATCACGGTGGAATCCGCTCGATGATTAGCAAAGGAAATGTAACTACGCGAACTGCTTTTGAATTGATGCCTTTTGAAAACAGCCTGGTTATTGTGGCCTTGAAAGGCGAACAGATTATGGAAATGGTGGATTATATCATTAAGGAGAAAAAACCGCATCCTTTGGCAGGTTTGACTTTTGTGATTGATAAAAATAATGTGGCTAAAAATATCTGGATTAACGGAAGTCCTGTTGATGTAGAACAGATTTATTATATTGCCACAAATGATTATTTGTATAATGGTGGCGACAGCATGAATTTCTTTAAGAAAGGAACGGCAATTTATGATTTGGATTATAAATTACGAAATATTTGGATTGATTATTTCAAGGAAGTCGATACCATTCCTGTGATTAAAGATTTACGGATTAAAAAAGAGAATTAAATTCCTAATACAGCGACGAAAAAAGATAGCCCAAAGATTAAAAAAGGCATTTAGTTGAATGACTAGCCCTGACTGGAGGGAAAATCCTTTTTGTCTCGTTTCTTTAACGAGACAAAAAGATTTGGAAGGAAGGCAGGAACAAGGATTAAAAAGGAACCAAGCGATTTGCTCCTAAAAAAACGACAATGAAAAGAAGAGATTTTATACAAAAAACGGTTGCGAGTTCGGCTCTTTTGGCTTTGCCGAGTGTGCCTTTGATGGCTTTTGATTCACCAACGAGAGTGAAACATTTGACGATTTTGCACACGAATGACGTTCACAGTCATATTGATGCTTTTCCAGCTGATGATGCGAGAAATCCAAATATGGGTGGGGTTTCCAGGCGTTCGGCTTTGGTGGAAAGTATCCGAAAAGAGAATCCGAATGTGTTGTTGCTGGATGCTGGCGATATTTTTCAAGGAACTCCGTATTTCAATTATTATGGTGGAGAATTGGAATTTAAGCTGATGAGCATGATGAAATATGACTTGGCAACGATGGGAAATCACGATTTTGACAATGGAATTGACGGGTTTTATTCGCAATTACCAAATGCCAATTTTGAATTTGTTTCAGCCAATTATGATTTCAAAAACACAGTGCTAAACGGGATTGTAAAACCGTATAAGATTTTCGAAAAAGAAGGCATAAAAATTGGTGTTTTCGGACTTGGAGTTGAGCTTGATGGGTTGGTGGATAAGAAAAATTACAAGGAAACTGTTTATAGAAATCCAGTAGAAACAGCCCAAGAAATGACCCGAATTTTAAAGCACGAAAAGCGTTGCGATTTGGTTATTTGCCTGTCGCATTTGGGTTATCATTACAAAAATGACCCTGATAAAATTTCAGATTTGAATCTGGCAAAACTTACAAAAGATATTGATCTGATTATTGGCGGACATACCCACACTTTTCTGGACAAGCCGACAATTGTGAAGAATTTGGAAGAAAAAGAGGTTCTGGTAAACCAAGTGGGTTGTTACGGAATTAATCTGGGTAGAATTGATTTTTATTTTGATTCTGATAAAAATAAAACAAATCAGGGGAGGACGATTGTGGTTTAAATTAGATGATTTGATAATTAGAAAATCTGATAATTGCTTATTGCGTGAATTCTCTAATTATCAAATTACCTCATTTTCTAATTTCCGAGCATTCCAATAAAATCATCTTCTGAAATTATTGAAACATTCAATTTGGTGGCTTTTTCTAATTTTGCTGGTCCCATATTGTCTCCAGCAATCACGAAATCAGTTTTTGCAGAGATGGAACTTCCTACTTTCCCTCCATTATCTTCGATTGCTTTCTTCAAATCATCACGGGAGAATTTCGTGAAAACACCTGAAACTACAAAAGTTTTCCCAGCTAATTTATCGGTAGCATCTGGATTGAAAACGGTTTTTGTTTCGAGTTGAACGCCATAGTCTTTTAATCGTTGGATGATGATTTGATTTTCGGTATTTTCAAAGAATTCAATGACACTTTGTGCAATTCGTTCTCCGATTTCATCTACCAAAATCAGATCCATCAAACTTGCATTCTTAAGGTTATCGATGTTTTGATAATGTTTAGCCAGTTTTTTGGCAACGGTTTCGCCAACATAACGAATTCCAAGAGCAAACAAGACACGTTCAAACGGAACTTCTTTAGACTTCTCAATTCCGTTGACCAAATTCTCAGCCGATTTTTGTGCCATTCTTTCCAACGGAATCACATCAGCAATCGTCAAATCATATAAATCGGCATAATTATGAACTAGATCGTTATTGAAAAGCAAGGCAACCGTTTCACCACCCAAACCTTCAATATCCATTGCTTTTCGAGAAATATAATGCTGGATTCTACCAATAATTTGAGGAGGACAGCCATAGAAATTTGGGCAATAATGTTGTGCTTCGCCTTCCTTTCGAATCAATTCAGTTTGGCATTCTGGACAACTTGTGATATAAACTGTAGGTTGTAAATCCAAGGAACGTTTTGTAAAATCAACTCCAATAATCTTCGGGATAATCTCTCCTCCTTTTTCTACAAAAACTTCATCGCCAACACGAATATCCAACTTTTCAATCTGATCGGCATTGTGCAAAGAAGCACGTTTCACGATAGTTCCTGCCAATTGAACGGGTTCTAAATTAGCCACTGGCGTAATTGCTCCAGTTCGTCCAACTTGATAGGAAATCGAATTTAATTTGGTTGAAACTTGTTCGGCTTTGAATTTATAAGCAATTGCCCAACGAGGTGCTTTTGCAGTATAGCCTAATTCGTCCTGATAATGCAAATTATTTACTTTTACCACGACACCATCAGTTTCATAAGGCAATTCGTGACGATGAATGTTCCAATATTCTATAAACTCAAAAACTTCATCGATACTTTTGACCAATTTTGCTTCCTTTGGAACCTTGAAACCAAAGCTTCTGGCCTTTTCTAAACTTTCGAAATGGGTAGAAAATTTCACGTCATTACCGATAAAAGTATAGAGCAAACAATCCAACGGACGTTTGGCAACTTCAGCACTGTCTTGCAATTTCAAACTTCCGGAAGCCGTATTTCTTGGATTAGAATAAGGTGTTTCGCCACTTTCAATCAATTCTTGATTCATTTTTGCAAAACCTTCAAGAGGCAAAATAATTTCTCCACGAATTTCGAAACTATCTGGGAAATCTCCTTTCAATTGCAATGGAACCGAACGAATCGTCTTGATATTATTGGTTACTTCATCGCCTTGAAAACCATCTCCACGGGTTACGGCACGCTTTAATTTTCCTTGTTCATAGGTCATAGAAATCGAAGCTCCGTCGTATTTTAATTCGCACGTATATTCCAACGGAACATCGCCCAACATCTTCTGGATTCGTTTCTCCCAATCTAAAACATCTTCCTTTGAATAGGAATTATCCAAAGAATACATTCGGTTTTTATGGGTAATGGTTTGGAAGTTTTTCGTAATCATACCGCCTACTCTTTGGGTTGGCGAATTCTCATCAAAAAATTCAGGATGTTTGTTTTCTAAATCCTGAAGCTCTTTTAGTTTTATATCAAAATCATAATCGGAAATCGTAGGATTATCCAAAACATAGTAATTATGATTATGAAGATTGAGTTCTTCGCGTAAAGATTGGATGGTTTCTTGAATTGAGGAAGTATTCATAATAGTTTATAAGGATTTATAATTTTCAATCCTTTTATATTATCAAAATCTTTAGTGTTATTTGTTACAATTATGTAATTGAAAGCTAGTGCAGTTCCAGCAATAATAGCATCAGGTGTTTTAAGTTTATTAACTCTTCTGATTTTGACACAATGACTAATTATTTCTTTGGAAACTCCTTTTACTTCACAACCTTCAACAAATGAAGCAATTACCTTTTCTGTTTTTTTATCTGCCTTCCAGCTTAAAAGCTCAATTTGGGTAACAAATGAAATAATCGGATAAGTATCAAGAATTTCGCTAACAAAAGCTGTTCCCTTATCATCAAAAGAGTTTGTCAGGAAGTCGGAAACAACATTTGTATCAATTAAATATCGCTCCATTCTTCTCTAGATTGATCAATATGCTTTTTCAAATCTTCTCCTTCTTTTCTGGTAAGAAGGCCTTTGAATCGTTCGGACATTTTTTTACCGACCACAATATTCTCCTTAATGACCTCGATGATATTCAAATCCTCCAAATCACGAATAAGATTCCTGGCTTTATCCGTTTTAAGCGTAATTAATATTGTATTTTCCATAAGTCAATTATTTCTATGAGAAAAGTAAAGATATTAAATTACTTCGAAGAATTACGACTCAATAATCGAAATAATTTGCTTGTATAATTGTCCGTCACTCAAGAAAGCTCCTTGCTGAATCAATTGAAAAATAGAAACATTTCGTTCTTCTGTAAATTCCTTATTACCCACTTTCATCTCTACATTTTCAGTAAACATATTGTCGCTCAACCATTGCAAACCGTCTTTTGTCAGAAAATCAATTTCTGGATTCAACGATTTCAACACGATGGAATGCACGTGAGTTTCCTTACAATGAAAAAGAAAGATATAATTTTTAGAAAAATGTTCCAAATATTCAGCTCTTGTCAAAACACCTTCCCAAATTAAATCTGAAAAAACGTCCAATTCCTGTTCGGCAACTTGAGGTTGCTCTTCTTTAATCTTGTCCCATTCTGCCTTATCGATAGATTGGGTTGCTAGAAAATTTACAAATTCTGGATGCAATTCTTCGAATTGTTCTTTTGTTAATCTTGTGTATTTCATATTAAAATTTGCCACGAAGACACTAAGACTCCAAGTATCTTCAAATTAATTAAGTCTCAAAAAAAAATCCCGATCTCGTTTTTCAACGAGACGGGACTTTGATATTTCAAGTTGAAAAATATTATTTTTCAGCTACGATTTCGTAAGGTAATTCAATGATTACATCTCTGTGAAGTCTAACGCTAGCAGCATATTTACCTGTACGTTTAACGATTCCAGAAGTAATGAATTTTCTGTCAATTTCTTGACCTCCTTTTGCTAAAGCTTCAGCGATGTCGATATTGGTTACAGAACCAAATAATTTTTCACCACCTGCTTTTGCAGAAATTTTAATTTCGATAGCTTTCAAAGTTTCAGCCAAAGCTTTTGCATCAGCAATTACTTTTGCTTCTTTGTGAGCTCTTTGTTTTAGGTTTTCAGCCAATACTTTCTTTGCAGAAGGTGTAGCCAAAGATGCGAATCCTTGAGGAATCAAGAAATTACGACCATAACCTGGTTTTACAGATACGATATCATCTTTAAATCCTACGTTCTGAACGTCTTGTTTTAATATAAGTTCCATGTTGTTGTCCTTATTATAGAAGTTAGTCTCGTTGAATTGCAACGAGACAACAACTTTAATTAATTAATTATTTTAATAAATCGGCCACGTATGGCATTAAAGCTAAATGTCTTGCTCTTTTAACAGCTACTGACACTTTTCTTTGGTATTTTAATGAAGTTCCAGTTAAACGACGTGGAAGAATTTTTCCTTGCTCGTTAACGAATTTCAATAAGAAATCTGCATCTTTATAATCGATATATTTGATTCCAGATTTTTTGAAACGACAATACTTTTTAGTTTTGTTTGTTTCGATGTTCAAAGGCGTTAAATATCTGATATCTCCGTCTTTTTTTCCTGAAGCTGATTGTTGTAATGTTGCCATAATAATTATGCTTTAGCTGCTTTTAGTTTTGCTCTTCTTCTTTCTGCCCAAGAGATAGCGTGTTTGTCAAGACTTACAGTCAAGAAACGCATTACTCTTTCGTCACGTCTAAATTCAGTTTCAAAAGCAATTAGAACTTCTCCAGACACTTTGAATTCGAATAAATGGTAAAAACCACTTTTTTTGTTTTGGATTTCGTAGGCCAATTTTTTTAGTCCCCAATCCTCTTTTGATACCATCTCTGCTCCTCTACTCGTAAGAAAATCTTCGAATTTGCTTACTGTTTCCTTTACCTGTACTTCAGATAAAACGGGATTCAAGATGAAAACAGTCTCATAATGATTCATAATAATATATTTTATTTGTTATAAAATTGGGTGCAAAAGTAAGCATTTATTTTAATCCTGCAAGTTGGATTTGTATTTATTCGATGAATTGCAATTTTTTTAAAAAATTATAGCACTAGTCTTAAAAAAAAAATATACTTTTAAAATTCCAAAATTCATCTGTTATTTATGAAGCTTAGTTGTGTTATTGTGGACGATAGTTCAATCCAACGAATGATTGTTAGTAAGTTGGCAAACAACCATCCTAATTTAAATCTTGTTGGCGAATTCTCAAATGCAATCGAGGCAAAAAATTTCATGTCTTATACTTCTATAGACCTATTGTTTCTTGATGTTGAAATGCCAATCTTGAACGGTTTTGATTTTTTGGATAATTTAAAAGTCAAACCCCAAGTGATTTTTATAACCTCAAAACCTGAATATGCCGTTAAAGCATTTGATTATGATGCTACCGATTATTTGCAAAAACCAATTACCATAGCTCGTTTTGAAGCTTCTGTAAAACGAGCTTTGAACATGCAATTACTTATAAATGAAAGTCTTGAAGAAGATGGCGATCACATTTTCATCAAAAGCAAGCTTAAAAATTTAAAGGTTTTTACCTCCAAAATTAAATGGGTAGAAGCCTATGGCGACTACGTTAAAGTAATTACCGACGATGAAAATCATTTGGTTTTGTCCACCATGAAAGCTTTTGAAAGCGATTTACCGAAAGATAAATTCATCCGTGTTCACAAATCTTTTATTGTAAACATCGACAAGATTGACAAATTCAACAGCAAGTTTGCCGAAATCGGAGCTTCAAAAATCCCATTGAGCCGTAATAAAAAGGAAGAACTAAAAAAAGCGATCGAAGACACTCAATAAAAATCGACATTCACGACAACTTTTATAGCACGATATTGGACAACCGTTTCAAAACTGTTCAGGATTTTCTGAACATTTTTTTTGGCCAAGCCGATGGAAGACTGTTGCGGAATCTTTATCATAATCGTCCTTATATATTCATTCCTGATCCTACCAATTGGCGGTTCTTCTGGACCCAAAACCGGAACGCCTAAATTTTGATGCATCACTTGAAACAACCACATCGAACCTTCTTTTAGTTTTTCAAAATCTCGATGTTTTAACGTTAACTTTATCAAACGGAAATAAGGCGGATATTTATAAATCTGTCGTTCGTATAATTGTTCCTTATACATTCCGACATAATCGTTATTTGTAACTTGTTGAATCGTGTTATGATCCGGATTATAAGTCTGAATGATAACTTTTCCACGTTTTTCCGAACGTCCAGCCCTACCCGAAACCTGCGTCATCATCTGAAAACTTCTTTCAAAAGCACGAAAATCGGGATGATAAAGCATATTATCGGCATTCATAATTCCGACTAAAGAAACATTATCAAAATCCAAACCTTTCGCCAGCATTTGGGTTCCGACCAAAATATCAATTTCACGGTTCTTAAAACTGTCGATTATTCTTTCGAAACCAAATTTCCCTCTTGTAGTGTCCTGGTCCATTCTTCCAATTTTTGAATTCGGAAAAAGCTGAATCAATTCCTGTTGGATTTGCTCGGTTCCGAAACCTTTTGTAGTCAAATCGACACTCGAACAATTATGACAATTCGTTGGATTTGCCATCGAATAACCACAATAATGACAACGTAATTGGTTTTTATGTTTATGATAAGTCAAACTCACATCGCATTGTTGGCATTGCGGAACGTGACCACAAGTCATACACTCCACAATTGGAGAAAAACCACGACGGTTTTGAAATAAGATAATCTGTTCGCCAAGCGATAAGGCTTCGGTAATATTTTCAATCAAGACATCACTGAAATGGCCAGTCATTTTCTTGCGGAAATATTTATCTTTTAAATCCACCAACTCAATTTCGGGCATCATGACATTTCCAAACCGTTCCGAAATTTCTACAAGACCATATTTTTCAGATTCAGCATTATAATAGGTCTCGATACTTGGCGTTGCCGAACCCAAAACCACTTTCGCTTTGTACGAATTTGCTAAAACTATTGAAGCATCTCTGGCGTGATAGCGTGGTGCCGGGTCTTGTTGCTTGAAGGTTTGCTCGTGTTCTTCATCCACAATTATCAAACCTAGATTATTGAAAGGCAAAAACAAAGCCGACCTCGCTCCTATCACGATTTGAGCTTTTTCAGAATTTTGCAACAGCTGATTCCAAACTTCAACACGTTCATTATTGCTGTACTTTGAATGAAAAACCGCCACTTTATTTCCGAAATAAGCCGTTAATCGACTGACTAATTGAGTTGTCAGAGCAATTTCCGGCAGAAGGTATAAAATTTGTTTTCCTTCTTTTAGATAACTTTCAATTAACTTGATGTAGATTTCTGTTTTTCCGCTGGAAGTTACACCATGTAATAAAGTCACTTCTTTGGTTTCAAAACTCGAAATGATTTGATCGAAAGCAGTTTGTTGAGCCTTGCTTAAAATCAAGTTTTTTTCTTTTTGATTTTCATCAAAATTAACCCTGTCGGTTTGAATGTGGTATTCTTCAAAAATTTCCTTGTCAACCAACGTCTTAATCACAGTTGAAGTGGCACCCGAAGCTTCAAGCAACATTTTTACCGAAATGGGTTTGTGTTTTTCAGTTGCCGTCAATTGAAAATAGCTCAAAACGATTTCCTTTTGTTTATTGGCATTTTTCAGTGTATCCAATAGTTGTCCCAAACCTTCATCTGAATTGAATTTCTGATGCAATCGAACATATCGGATGAGTTTAGGCTTATAAACTTCGGACATTTCTTCCTCCAAGAAAAGAATGTTTTTTTGGATTAGTTTTTGGATAACCGGCAACACATTTTTCTTGCCTAGAATTGCCACAATGTCCTGAATCTTTAATGACGATTGATGTTGTAATGCTTCAAAAATTAGAAATTCATCGTCGGAAAGTTGGGCTTCATCAACAAATGATTCTGTTTTTTGAGAAATGATGGTTTCGCTTTCCAGTAAAAGAGCCGATGGCATTGCACCACGATAAACATCTCCGATGGCACACATATAATAGGAAGCAATCCAGAGCCAATGCTTGATTTGGATTTCATTGACAATGGGAAATTCATCCAGAATTTGATGGATTTCCTTTGCTTCGTATAAAGTGGGTGCGTTTTGATGGATATCAATTACAAGTGCTGTATATATTTTGTTTTTACCAAAAGGAACTGCTACCCGAAAACCCTTTTTAATGTAAGAATATTCAGCTTCTGTAACCGAATACGTAAAGGTTTTGGAGAGTGAAAGCGGTAAAATTACTTCGATGAAATGCATTTAGATGGACGATGGGAGTTATAAGTTGTCGGTTGTCAGTTATCAATTATCAGTTGGCTACTAAAAGGAAATTTTTAATTTTTACAAAAATCTATTTCACCCGATGCCAATATTGTGTTCTTCCGAATAGCGAAATACCGATGTAGCCTCTGATTTTAAGCTTGTCTTCATTTTCCAGATTAAGGTAGCATTTGTAGAGTTTTCCGTGTTTTGGATCCAGGATGTGACCTCCGTTGTATTCATCTCCGTCTTTTGACAAATCTTTTATTATGGTTAATCCCAAAATAGGTTTGTCTTTATCTTCTCCTGGACATTTTTCGCATTTTTTATTTTTGTCTTTTGGGATTAGGATATCGATGATTTTACCGTAAATCTTTCCGCCTTCTTCATAGATTTCTACTATCCCAAGGGCCTTTCCTGTTTCGTCGTCGATGGATTTCCATTTTCCGAGAACGGTTTTCTGGGCATAAGTTGATGTGATGAACAATGTGAAAATTAATAAAAAAACGTTCTTCATAACCGTGATGTTTTAGCCCCGATTGCAACGGAAATCCTTTTCTTTTTTTTCTTTAAAAAAAGAAAAGATTGGAGTGGAAAGCGGGAAATAGCTCCAAAAAAAATCAATTAAACAAATTTCTTCTTTTTAATCTGTTGATGGTGGCGTTGAGTTCGAAACCTAGTAAAAGAATCATGCAATTTAACCAAATATAGAACATCATGATCAAAAGTGTACCGATTGAGCCATAAAGTTCGTTGTATTTTGAGAATCGGACGACCCAAATTCCGAAAGCGTAGGATGATAAAATGATGAGAACCGTTGTGAATACTGATCCTATGGAAATGAATGAGTTCTTTTTTGTTTCTCTTGTTCCGAATTTGAAAAGTATGGAGGTTGTGATCAAAATCATGAGCATAAAAAACACATATCGACCGATGACGATGATTTGAATATTGTCGCTAAAGACGTCCTGTATTTTTATTTTTTGGATGAAAACTTCAAAGATAACAATGGTTGCCACGGTAACAATGAGTAAAAAACTTAACAACAGCGACATTCCGAGAGCTACAAAATATTGTCTGAAAAAACCTCGCTTTAAAATTACGTGGTGCGAGTTTTCGAAACCACCAAGTATGGCATTTAAACCATTTGCCATCAAGAAACTCGACAATAGGAAACCTGAAGAAAGCAATCCTTGGTAACTATTGTTTAAAATATCGCTGATGATGGCCGAAATGGCTTCGAAGGTATTTGGCGGAACACTTTCTTCTACAAATTGCAGAAAATCCTGCTGAAATCCTTCGATTGGAATTAAAGGAATCAAGTTTAGTATAAAAAGTGCAAACGGAAAAAGTGCCATGAAAAAGCTGAAGGCAATGGCTCCGGCACGATAGGAAATGGCTCCTTGTGCAATCCCGATTCCATAAATTTCGAGCAAATCATAAAAAGACAACCCTTCGAGCCAAGGTAATTTTATCTTTTTTGTAAGGTACATAATGTTCCTTACAACAGGTATTTTCTTTATTTGACTTTCTATTTCGTGGCTCATTATTCAGTTTTTAAATGGCTTTTAAACTCAAATCCATGTTGTAAATCGAATGTGTCAAGGCTCCTGAAGAAATATAATCCACTCCACATTCGGCATAATTCCTAATGGTGTTTTCATTTATATTTCCTGAAGATTCTGTAAGACATTTGTGTCCAATTAAGACAACCGCCTTTTTGGTATCTTCGAAATTGAAATTGTCGATTAGAATTCGGAAAACGCCTTCAGATTGAAGTATTTCCTTGATTTCATCGAGGTTTCGGGCTTCAACAATTATCTTTAAGTCGAGATTGTTTTCCTGAAGATAGTTTTTTGTTTTTTCGATGGCTTTTGTGATTCCGCCTGCAAAATCGTTGTGATTGTCTTTTAGCATCACCATATCATACAAAGCAAAACGATGATTTTCGCCTCCGCCAATTTTCACGGCCCATTTTTCGGGAGCCCTGAAGCCTGGTGTGGTTTTTCGAGTATCAAGGATTTTGGTTTTTGTTCCTTCTAGAAGTTGAACGTATTTATTGGTTTTTGTCGCAATGGCACTCATTCGTTGCATCGAATTCAAAACGACACGTTCGGATTTTAGAATGGATTGTGAACTTCCTTCGACATGAAAAACAATATCGCCATATTTAACACGCGTTCCGTCGTTGATAAAGGTTTCGATTTTTAAATTTGGATCAACATAATTGAAAATCATCTTCGCAAATTCCACACCTGCAATGATGCCGTCTTCCTTGACCAATAATTTAGCTTTTCCAGTTGCAGATGCTGGAATACAAGCCAATGAACTGTAATCGCCAGGACCAACATCTTCCCTGATTGCGTTTTCGATGATTAATTTTAATTCGTTTTGAAATTGAGTTTCCGAAATCATAGCGTTATTTAAATGTTGTGCTAAAATACAAAAAACGGTTTAGGTTTGAGATTTTGATTGATTTTAATACTCTTAAAAAAGTTAATTGAAAATCCCGATTCCTTCATTTTTAGAAAATAGATTACTTTAGCACAATCGAATTGACTTGAAAATGCGTTTTAAATCCGAGAATTCCATCCTTTATCGAGTTTTTAAATGGCTAATCATCTGCTTGACAGTAGGGATTTTGGCTGGTTCAAGTTCGGCTTTGTTTTTGGTTTCGCTTGAATTTGTTACCAACTATCGTGAACTTCATCCTTGGATTTTATTTCTTTTGCCAATTGGCGGACTTATAATCGGACTGATGTATCATTATTTTGGCAAAGGTGTTGCAAAAGGAAACAATGTAATTTTAGAAGAATATGAAAACCCGACCGAAATTATTCCTCTGAAAATGGCACCATTGGTTTTAATTGGAACTTTGATTACGCATCTTTTTGGAGGTTCGGCTGGTCGAGAAGGAACCGCTGTCCAGATGAGTTCTGCAATTGCTGACCAATTTTCAGGCATATTCAAACTGTCAAAATCCGAAAGAAAAACAATCCTCATTATGGGAATCAGTGCCGGATTCGCTTCTGTTTTCGGAACACCTTTAACGGGAGCTATCTTTGCAATCGAAGTTTTGTACTTCAGTAAAATCAATTACAAAAGCATTGTTCCTTCATTTCTTGTAGCCTACATTGCTTATTTTACGGTTGAATTTTGGCAGGTTTCGCATACACATTATACTATTCCAAATGTTCCATCTTTAGATTTTATGGCTCTTTTCTGGGTCATCTTTGCTGGAATTTCGTTTGGTTTGGCCTCGATGTTTTTTTCAAAATCCACTCGTTTTTTTTCTGAAATATTTTCAAAGTATATCAAATATCCCCCTTTACGACCATTTATAGGAGGAGTTATATTTGTAACCATCATTTACTTTACAGGAGCTACAAAATTTTTAGGTTTAGGAATTCCAACTATCGTCAGTTCCTTTGAAATCCAACAAGATTTTTCTGTTTTTATCTTAAAAATACTCTTTACGGCATTTACACTAGGAGTTGGTTTTAAAGGAGGCGAAGTAACGCCGCTGTTCTTTATTGGAGCCACATTGGGAAGTGCTTTGTCCTTTTTTGTGCCATTGCCAATCGCTTTATTGGCGGGAATGGGTTTTGTAGCCGTTTTTTCAGGAGCGACCCATACTCCAATTGCCTGTACAGTAATGGGAATGGAATTATTTGGATATGAATGTACCGTTTATGTCGGAATTGCTTGCATTGTAGCCTATTTTTCGTCAGGTTACATTGGAATTTATGAATCTCAAATCGTAAAAGGTCCAAAACACCACCTCTATCAACGATTCAATTCTAAAAAACTTGAAAATCTTTAGTTTGCTTCGATAATTATATCGAAAATGATTCGACACGAATTTCACGAATTTTCACAAATTTTTCTATCATAAGTAGATTCGTGGAGTTTTTCATAAAGCACATTTCGTGTAAATTGGTGAAATTCATGTAAACCATAACCACTTTTCACTTTAGTTTCTATAATTCATAAATCACAATTAAACAAAAAACCGTATTTTCGCATCCTATGAAAAACGAAGATATAGAAGCAATTAAAGAATTGCTGTTGACTCCTAAAAAAATTGCTATCATACCGCACCGAAGTCCAGATGGAGACGCAATGGGTTCTACACTTGGATTGTATCACTTTTTGTTGCAACTCAACCACGAGCCAATAGTGATTGCTCCAAATGAATTTCCAGAATTTCTGGCTTGGCTTCCCGGTTCCGAAAATGTGCTGATTTTTGAAAAAGATAGAGATTATACCACCAAAATACTTCAGGAAGCTGATTTGATTTTCACACTCGATTTTAATGCCCTGCACCGTGTTGGCGAGATGGAAAACGTTTTGAACAAGCTTGAAGCTACGTTCATTATGATTGACCATCACCAGAAACCAGATGGTTATGCAAAATATACGTATTCCGACACTTCATTTGGTTCAACTTGTGAGATGTTGTACCATTTTATCGTATTTCTAGGTCATAAAAATTTAATTGATAAAACTGTTGCGACTTGTATTTATACGGGAATTGTAACCGATTCGGGTTCTTTCCGTTTTCCTTCAACATCCAGTACAACTCACCGCGTCGTGGCCGATTTGATTGATATCGGAATCGAAAATGGAGAAGTCCATAATTCGCTTTTTGATAATAATTCCTATAATCGATTATTATTGTTGGGACAGGCACTTCAAAATTTGAAACTTTTTCCAGAATATAAAACGTCCTACATCACGCTTTCGCAGAAGGAACTGGACACCTATAATTATGTTAAAGGTGATACGGAAGGGATTGTAAATTATGGTTTAACGATAAAAGGAATTATTTTTACAGCTATTTTTATCGAACATCGGGATGAAAACATCATTAAGATTTCCTTCCGTTCTCAAGGAAATTTTGATGTCAATCAATTTGCAAGGGAACATTTTAATGGTGGCGGACACATTAACGCTGCAGGAGGAAAATCGTATTTAACTTTAAAAGAAACGGTAAATAAGTTCGAAAATATTATCAAAACTATTGCGATCAATGAAGATGAATCTAAGTAAAAAAATAATGCTTTTGGCAATTGGCACACTTTTAGTAAGCTGTACGAAGCAACAAGCCAGAAAGCCGATTTCGCAAACTTCTGGGACTTTTATGAAAGAATCTGTGAAGAGAAATATTAAGCTGATTGCAGGCGAAGAAGCTCTTATTGACTCTGTCATTAAAAGCAATCCGAAAGTGAACTACATTGCCACTAAAAAAGGGTATTGGTATTTTTATGAAGTTAGAAACGAAAAAGATACACTTACTCCCAAAAAAGGCGATGTGGCTTTTTTTGATTACAACATCAAAGATTTGAATGGAAATGTAATTTATTCGGATGTTGAATTGAGACCACAAAGTTATTTGGTGGACAAGCAAAATATCCTGATGGGATTGCGTGATGGAATTAAACTAATGCGGAAGAATGAAAAAGTAACTTTCCTGTTTCCTTCTCATCTTGGTTATGGTTACAGAGGAGACAATGACAGAATTGGGCCAAATTTACCAATTGTTTGCACCGTTACTTTGAGAGATTTTAAACCAGATGATCGTCAGAAAGCTAAAGCAAAACCGAAAGTTGAAGAAAATAAAGTTATTGAACCTGAAACAAAACCTGAATAGTAAATTTTAAAAGAATGAAAAAAAGAATATTACTTTTATTGATTGTAGCCACGACACTTTTTTCGTGTAAAGACAAATACAGCGAGCTTCCAGACGGATTGTATGCTGAAATTGTGACTTCAAAAGGCGATATCATACTAGAGCTTGAATACGAGAAAACACCTGTAACGGTAGCAAACTTCGTAACATTAGCCGAAGGGAAAAACACTTTCGTAAACGAAAAATTCAAAGGAAAGCCTTTTTACAATGGTTTGAAATTTCACCGAGTGTTGCAAAACTTTATGATTCAAGGAGGTGATCCTCTTGGAAATGGTTCTGGAGATACAGGCTATAAATTCAAGGATGAAATAACCGATTTGAAACACGATGCTTCAGGAGTTTTATCGATGGCCAATTCTGGTCCGGCAACAAATAGCAGTCAGTTTTTTATCACACATGTCGAAACCCCTTGGTTGGACGGAAAACATACTGTTTTTGGACACGTTGTTGGAAACGGAATGGAAACGGTAAACAAAATCGTTCAAGACGACACGATTGTTTCCATCACAATCATCAGAAAAGGTGAAGCTGCAAAGAAATTTGATGCTATAAAAATCTTCAGTGATTATTTTGCCAACGAAGCCGAAAACTTGAAAAAGCAAGCTCTAATTGATGCAGAAGAAAAAAGACTTTATACTGAAAAATTCAAAGCTATTATTGATGAAAAGGTAGCTTATTTTGCAAAAAACAAAGCAGCCTCAACAAAAACGAGCACAGGTTTGCAATACAGTATAACTAAAAAAGGAAACGGCAAGAAACCAGCCAACGGAACAGCTGTTTCTATTCACTATGCAGGCTTTTTTGAAGACGGTACTTTATTTGATAGTAGCATCGAAGAAGTTGCAAAACAATTTGGAAAATACGATGAAATGAGAGCTGCTCAAGGTGGATATTCTCCTATTCCTTTTCAAGCAGGAAACAAGCACGGTATGATTCCAGGATTCATCGAAGGCATAGAGCAGTTATCTTATGGAGACAAAGCGATTATCTTCATTCCTTCAAATCTAGCCTATGGAGAAGCTGGTGCTGGAGGCGGAATAATCCCTCCGAATTCCAACCTCATTTTTGAAATTGAACTATTAGAAAAATAATAAGCATTAATTTAAATCCTAAAATATGAAAGTAAAATTTATTGGATTGTTATTTTTGGCAATGACAACCGGAATTTTTGCACAGACTGCTCCAAAAAAAGCAGCTCCAAAAAAAACCACTACAACTACTAAAAAAGTGACCACCACCAAGAAAGCAACCCCTGCTCCAGCACCAGGTGATGGTTTGTTTGCCGAAATCGAAACTACCAAAGGTAAAATCACTTTAGAATTAGAATACCAAAAAACACCTATCACAGTTGCCAACTTTGTGTCTTTGGCAGAAGGCACAAACACTTTTGTAACAGATGCTAAATTAAAAGGAAAGCCCTTTTATGATGGATTGAAATTCCACAGAGTTATCAAAGACTTTATGATTCAAGGTGGAGACCCGATGGGAAATGGTTCTGGAAATCCAGGCTACAGATTTAAAGATGAAATAGTTGCTGATTTGAAACATAATGCAGCAGGAATTCTTTCAATGGCCAATTCTGGTCCTGCTACAAACGGGAGCCAATTTTTCATTACTCACAAAGCAACACCACACTTGGATGGAAAACATACTGTTTTTGGACACCTGACTAGCGGAATGGATGTTGTGAATGCAATTGAACAAAATGATGTTATTACAAAAGTAAGCATTGTTAGAAAAGGAGCCTTGGCTAAAAATTTTGATGCTTCAAAAGTATTTTCAGATTATTACAGCAACAAAGATGCAGTAGAAAAAGCCGAAGCTCAAAAAGAAGCCGAGTTGAGAGCCGTTGCAAATGCAACTGCTTTAAAAGAATTTGCTAATGGAAAAACGACTGCTAGTGGTTTAAAATACATCGTCTTACAAGAAGGAACTGGTGCAAAACCAGTACCTACAAGCAATGTAAAAGTGCATTACACAGGAAAACTTGTTGATGGAAAAGTATTTGACAGCAGCGTTGAAAGAGGCGAACCAATTGATTTTAACTTGAATCAAGTTATTAGAGGTTGGACAGAAGGTTTGCAATTAATGACGGAAGGTTCAAAATATAAATTTTATATTCCTTACAATTTGGCTTATGGCGACAGAGCTATGGGGAATGTAATTCCAGCGAAAAGCGATTTGATATTTGAAGTCGAGTTGCTAAAAATAAACAACTAAAACACAGCAAAACCCTCAATTTCTTGAGGGTTTTTTGTTGGTTTTCTATTTCTCTTCTGTCTAGCGTGCTAGATCAACCGTTTCTATGGAATAATGTTTTCGATATACTTGCACAAATTTCTAAATACTCAATCTGAATTCTTCTATAATTGGATTGGCTTTTCCAAAATCAACTTCTTGGATGAAAACCTCAACTGCCAAATCCGTATTCCCAAAACCTCCCAATCTTGCCGATTGTATGTTGTCTTTTATAACGGTATTAATACCGCCCACTTCTAGTCTGTTTTGTAAATTTTTTGCTAAAATTTCGCTACCTGAAAATATTTTTATTAATCCCATTTGATTATTATTTATTTATTATTACTTATTATTCGAAAGCAACGACTTCTTGTATTTTTAGACCTAACAGGTTTTGAAAACCTGTTAGGTCTCTCAACTATTCTGTTTCCTCTTCCTCGTCTTCTTCCTCATCCATTTCAAACCACAAAGGTTCAATCATGATTCGGTCGGCAAAACTTTCGATTCTTTCTGTTACATTTTCTGTAAAGAAGATGCATTGTGTTTTCTTGGCTTCGGCAATTCTAGCGATTTTTGTATCGAAACGCAAACGAAGTAATTCATCCGTGTCTTCCACAATAAACATTTTCAACTGATTGACATCATAACCTGCTGAAGCAAACAAATCGCTCAAACGGTTTGGAGTTCCAATCAAGACATCTATTCCTAATGAAATATGATTCTTGTCAAAATCGATGTCACCTTTGTCATGAACGCCATAAACACGTAAATCTGTATAGTTTCCGTATTTTGCGAAAAGCTCTCGCATTTCGTGCATTTTTTCTTTGGTTTGCACAAAAATCAAGGCTCTTGGCGATTCCTGGAATTCCTTTTCCAATCTTTGAATCACGTTGATGACCAAAGTGGTCGTTTTTCCTGAACCTGCTGGAGCTACAATCACACAATCGGCACCACTTTTTATGGTCGAAAACGTTTCCTGTTGAATTTCATTGGCTTCTACAAGACCATTTTCAATTAATGCTTGTTGAAGATTTGGGTTTATTTTTTTTAATTGCATTTTTTTAATTATCTAAAAAATTAAAAAATCTAAAAGAGCTAAAAAATGATTTGGATTTTTTCGATTCTTGGATTTTTTCAATTTTACTTATTTACTCGCAAAAAGCTTCACATCATTTTCAGAAATCTCGTTTCCTCCAAGAATGATTAGCCTTTCGATTACGTTTCTTAGTTCTCGGATATTGCCTGTCCAATCGTATTCCTGCAACAATTTGATGGCTTCCGCGGAAAAAACCTTGGTTGCATTTCCTTGCTCTTCGGCAATTTTTACGGCAAAATGTTCGATGAGCAAAGGTATGTCATCCCGACGGTCATTCAATGCAGGAACTTTAATTAAAATCACGGCCAATCGGTGGTATAAATCCTCACGGAAACGTCCTTCTTCGATTTCTTTTTTCAAATCCTTATTGGTTGCTGCTACAACGCGAACATCTACTTTGATGTCCTTGTCGGCTCCAACTCTTGTGATCATGCTTTCCTGCAAAGCACGAAGCACTTTTGCTTGTGCAGAAAGGCTCATGTCGCCAATTTCATCCAAGAAAATTGTTCCTTTATCTGCAGCTTCGAATTTTCCGGCTCTGTCTTTTACGGCAGAGGTGAAAGCTCCTTTTACGTGTCCGAACAATTCGCTTTCTATCAATTCTGATGGAATTGCGGCACAGTTTACCTCTATTAAAGGTGCATTTGAACGTTCGCTTTTTTCGTGCAATTGATGGGCAACGAGTTCTTTTCCTGTTCCGTTTGGTCCGGTGATTAAAACCCTCGCATCTGTTTTGGATACCTTTTCAATCATTTCCTTTATGAGATTGATAGGTTCCGAAGTTCCAATCATTTCATATTGCTTGCTGACTTTCTTTTTGAGGATTTTGTTTTCGACAACAAGTTGCTTTTTGTCCAAGGCATTTCGAACGGTATTCAAAAGTCGGTTTAAATCGGGTGGTTTTGAGATGTAATCGAAAGCTCCAAGTCGCATGGTGTTGATTGCGGTTTCCATGTCTCCGTGTCCGGAAATCATGACCATTGGGATTTCGGGTTTTATTTTTTTTACGGCTTCGAGGACTTCTACTCCGTCCATTTTGGGCATCTTGATGTCGCACAAAACAAGATCGTAGTCGTTGTTTTTTATTTTTTCGAAACCTGAAACGCCGTCTTCGGCTTCTTCAACTTGATAGGTGTCGTTTTCTTCGGAAAGTATTTTGGTTAATACTCTTCGGATGGCTGCTTCGTCTTCTATGATTAGTATTTTGCTCATTTTTTTGTTGTCAGTTGTCTGTTATCAGTTATCTGTTCTTGGTTTTTGGGTTGTTGGCGGTTTAGGTTTTATGATTGGCTTTTTAGCCCTGACTGGAGGGAAAATCCTTTTTATTTTTTTTCTTTAAAAAAATAAAAAGATTTGGAAGGAAGGCAGGAATATGGTTTTATTCTTGGCCCGAGCCTTTCGCTCCTAACTATTTTGATTGTATATATGTACATCTCTTTGTGGAAATGGTATTGAAATATTGTGGTTTCTGAATTGCTGATCGATCTCAAAACGGAGTTCGCTCTTGATTCCGGGAACGGTAAATCCGTCGTCGATGAAGAAATAGAGTGCGAAATCGAGTGATGAATCGCCAAAATTTTCGAACATGACGGTTGGTTCAAATTCTTTGAGGATTCGGGGATGGTTTTTGGCACAATCGATTAATATTTTTTTAACTAATTGTGTATCTGACCCGTAGGCTACTCCAACTTCTACATTTTCGCGGATGATGTTGCTTTTTTGTGTCCAATTGAAGAGAATATCGCTGAGGAATTTGTGGTTTGGAATGACCATAACGCGTTGGTTTCGAGTGACGGCGATGGTGGAACGAAGGCTGATTTTTTCGACACGGCAAACTTTTCCTTCGATTTCGATGATGTCGCCAACGTGTAGGGTTTGGTCCAGGATGATTAAAATTCCGGCGATTAAATCTTGAAAAAGTTGTTGCAGTGCAAATCCCAGACCTATGAAAATAGCGGCTGAAGCGGTTAAAAGTACTGTTACGTCTACTCCTGATGCTTTGAGGGTGAACATTAGCACGAAGATATAGATGGCATATTGAAGGAACTGGAAAATGCTGATGAATTTGTTCCGGTCTTCGATGGGAAGTTTTCGGGTGACAAATTTTCTGAAGAATCGTAGTATAAATGAAGTGGCAAAAAAAGCAAACACCAAGGCCACCAAAGCTCCTAATGTGAAATTTACATCTTGAGTTTTGATTAGGCTTAGTCCAAAAATTTCTTTGAGCTGTTCAAATAGTTCCATTTTTTAATATTTTAACCATCTATATAATTCTCTCCAAGTTGGTTTTTTGCCGTACATCAGGATTCCGACGCGGTAGATTTTTGAGGCAAACCAGACTACGAAAAAGAACGTTCCGAACAATAAAAGCACTGAAATAAGTAGTTGCCACCATGGCACTCCGAATGGAATTCGCATCAGCATTACGATTGGCGAGGTTAACGGTATCATGGAGAATACGGTGGCTACGGTTCCGTGAGGTTCGCTCAAAACGCTGAAAAACCCAACATAAACCCCTAGCATTAAAGGCAATATGATTGGCAGAAGGAATTGTTGCGAATCGGTTTCGTTATCGACAGCGGCACCAATTGCGGCATAGATGGAACTGTAGAGGAAGTATCCCCCGATGAAATAGATGATGAAGGCGATTAAAAGTGATCCGATTGGAAGATTACGACCTTCGTTGACATATAGTTGCATTGTTGATATTGAACTTTCGTCCATACTACTGGCTACTACGGAAGTTGAACTTAAATTTACTCCTAAAACTAATGAGGCAACTAGCAATAGTGTTCCTCCTAAAATTGCCCAAATGACGAACTGTAAAACTCCTGCCAAGGATGTTCCTATGATTTTTCCCATCATTAATTGGAATGGTTTTACCGATGAAATGATGATTTCGATGATGCGGTTTGTTTTTTCTTCGATGACGCTTCGCATGACCATATTTCCGTAGATGATGATGAACATCATAATTAGATAACCGAAAGCAGCTCCGATGAAGACTTTTATTTCGTTGAGTCCTTTTACGGTTTCCTCTCCGGTGGCTTTTGTTAGGTTGATGCTCACTTTCGCTTCGGCATTTTTGATGGACAAAGTATCCAGTCCTGCTTTTTGAAAGTTGGAGGTGGTGAGTTTTTTTGCAATGATGTCTTCCAAATCTTCGATAAACGACATACTTGGACTTTCGTTTGAGATGTATTGTATCTTGCTTGAAAGTTCTTTATTGTCCTCGATTTTCGGGATATAAAGCAAGCCTTCGTAACGTTCTGAAACGATGCTGTCTTTGAGCGTTTTTAAATCGACATTGGTCAGATTGAGGTAATGATATTCTTCGGAATTTTTAAAATCCTTGACAAAAAGATTCGATTCGTCATGGATTACAATTTCCTTTACGTCTGATTTCATTGTACTCAAATAGCCAACGAAAGCGGCAAGTCCGACGAAAAGCAACGGACTTAAGAAGGTCATTACGATGAACGATTTGTTTCGCACTTTGGAGATGAACTCTCTTTTTATGATTAAGGTTAGGATGCTCATTTGATTTTAGATTTTAGATTGCAGATTTTAGATTTTAGATTCCAGTCTGAAATCTAAAGTCTAAAATCTAAAATTATCGGCTTACTGTTTGAATAAAAATATCGTTTACGCTTGGGATTTTTTCTACGAAATGCGTTACTTGTCCTCTTTGTGTCAGAATGTGAAGCAATTCGTTTGAGGTGGCGTTTCCTAATTGTATTTCGAGTTTCAAATCTTCGTTTAGGGATTTGAAATTTGCCTGACCTACAGTAAATTTTTGGGTTAGATCATACATCAAACCTTCGACATTGCTGGTTAGGATTCCGACTTCGAAAGTATTGGAACGATATTCTCTCTTGACGTCGTTTAGTTTTCCTTCGATCAATTTATTCGATTTATGGATCAAACCTATATAATCACACATTTCTTCGACGCTTTCCATTCGGTGTGTCGAAAAAATTACGGAAGTTCCTTGGCGGTTGAGTTCGATGATTTCGTCTTTGATCAAATTGGCATTCACAGGGTCGAATCCTGAAAACGGCTCATCCAAGATTAATAATTTTGGTTTATGAAGAACAGTTACCACAAATTGGATTTTTTGTGCCATTCCTTTTGAAAGCTCTTCAATCTTCTTGTTCCACCAGCTTTGGATTTCGAATTTTTCAAACCAATAATCCAGTTGCTTTTTAGCTTCGGATTTTGAAAGTCCCTTCATCTGGGCAAGATACAAGCATTGTTCCCCTACTTTCATCGATTTATACAAGCCTCTTTCTTCTGGCAAATATCCGATAGATTGCACATGCTTTGGACTCAATTTTTCTCCGTCGAGCAGAATTTCTCCTCCGTCTGGCAGTGTAATTTGATTGATGATTCTGATTAAGGAAGTTTTTCCGGCTCCATTTGGTCCCAAAAGTCCGTAGATGCTTCCCTTTGGTACCGTTATTGAAACTTCATTAAGTGCGGTATAGTCGCCATATCTTTTAACAACTTTCTTGACTTCAAGTATATTGCTCATTTTATAAGTTAGATTGATTTTATTGGACTTCAGAGTCTCTAAAGTGTAAATGTAGCCAATTAGTAGCGAAAAGAAAAAAGTGTTACAAAAAAAAACCCACCCTTATTTGCACAAGGATGGGAAAAATTGCTATGAAAAAGAATTCACTAGTAAACTAGTAAAGTCCAAATGTAAAAATATTTTTTTAATTATGAAAACATATCTTTAACTTTTTCAAAAAAAGATTTATCACTCTTTTCCGGATGCGGAATAAAGTTCTCATCTGTAAGGGATTTCTCGAAAAATTGCTTTTGTTCTTTAGATAAAGTTTTCGGTGTCCAAACGTTTACATGAACTAGCAAATCGCCATTTCCGTAACCATTTACACTAGGAATTCCTTTTCCTTTTAATCGAAGAATCTTTCCTGATTGAATTCCTTCTTCCAATTTGATTCTTACTTTTCCGTTTATGGCATCGATGTCTTTTGAAACACCTAGAACTGCTTCGGCAAAACTAATATATAAATCAAGGTGAAGATTTTCGCCTTCTCTTTTTAATGTTTCGTGTTCGATTTCTTCGATTGCAACAATTAAATCTCCTGGAATACTGTTGTTTCCCGGAGCATCGTTTCCTTTGTTGGCCACTTTCAACTGCATTCCATCTACAACTCCTGCTGGAATCTTGATTGAAACGGTTTCGTCTTCCAGAATCATTCCTTGAGCATCGGCATTGTTTGGTTTTTTATCCAAAATCTGACCCGAACCGCCACACGTTGGACAGGTTGAAGCCGATTGCATTCTACCTAATATAGTATTGGTCACTCGCATTACTTGACCCTGACCATTACAAGTAGAACAAGTTTTATAGGAAACTCCAGAAGCCTGGATTTTACGTTTTACTTTTACTTTCTTCTCCACTCCATTGGCAACTTCTTCCAAAGTCAGTTTTACTTTGATACGAAGATTGCTTCCTTTAACACGACGTTGACCGCCTCCGCCTCCACCGAAGCCAGAGAATCCTCCACCTCCGCCAAAAGCACTTCCGAAAATATCGCCAAACTGACTGAAGATGTCGTCCATGTTCATACCGCCATGACCTCCGCCAAAACCACCTGCACCATCAAAAGCTTGATGACCATATTGGTCGTACTTCGCTTTCTTTTGTGGATCGCTTAAAACTTCATAGGCTTCGGCAGCTAGTTTGAATTTTTCTTCTGCTTCCTTATCGCCTGGATTTTTGTCAGGATGAAATTCAATAGCTTTTTTGCGATATGCCTTTTTTATCTCGGCAGCATCGGCACTTTTTGTGATACCTAATATTTCGTAAAAATCTTTTTTCATTTTTTGGTATTAAGATTTAAGAATTAAGAATTAAGACTTTGCCTAATCATAATATCCTAAAATAAATATTACTGTCCGATAACCACTTTTGGGAAACGGATGATCTTGTCTCCTAGTTTGTATCCTTTTTCGATTACGTCAACGATTTTACCTTTTAATTTAGGTGAAGGTGCTGGAATTTGAGTGATTGCTTCTGCAAAATCTGCATTGAAGGCATCGCCTGAACGAACTTCAACTTCTTCCAATCCTTTTGAAACTAAAGTACTTCTTAATTTTTCATGAATTAATTCTACTCCTTTAACAAGTGCTTCATCGTCAGACTTTTTAATTTCTGCCATTCCTCTGTCAAAATCGTCCAAAACTGGCAACATGGCTTGCAGTACTTCTTGGTTTGCGGTTTTGAACAAATCCATACGTTCTTTTGAGGTACGTCTTTTATAATTTTCGAACTCGGCAAAAAGACGTAGAAATTTATCTTTTTCGTTTGCCAAATCTTTTGTCAATTGTTCTTCAATACTTAATTCTTCAACGATGAGCTGTTCTCCGTTTGCATTTGCTTCTAATGTTGCATCGTCTAGTTCCTGATCTTTTTCAGTATTTTCAGTAGTCATTTTCTGTGTATTTTTGAATATGTTTTTAAATTTCATTGCATTTTCTTGTGTTGCAAAAGTATTGCCATTTGTTTGAAAATGTCAAATTGTCATTCTTTTTTTCATGGTTTTATTTTATCCCGGACAGTTTATCATTTAGCCCCGACTGGAGCAAATAGCTTTTTGTTCTGGGGTTCAGAACAAAAACTATTGTGGAAGGCGGGAATATGGATTCCAAAAATGCCTTTTGATTCGCTTCTAATGATAATGATATTTTAATATATTTTTAAGATAGTTGTGTTGTTGTTTAAAGTAAGTTTGTGAAACTAAAAAACAATATTATGAAGAAAAACATTTTAAGTTTATTTGTTTTAGCAACGCTTTCTTTGACAGTTGCATGTAAAAAAGAAGCTACAACTACTGATGCTGAAACGGTTGCAACTGCAACTGAATCTTCTGCTGTTTATAAAGTAGATAAAGCTACATCGGTTATTGACTGGACGGGTAAAAAACCTGCTGGACAACATACTGGAACTATTGCTATTTCGGAAGGTGAAGTTACGGTTAATGGTGATGCTGTTGAAAGTGGAAAATTCACGATTGATATGACAAGTATCACGGTTACAGATTTGACAGCCGCTGACGGAAAAGGAGATTTAGAAAATCACTTGAAAGGCACTGGAGATAAAGCTGGTGAAGACCACTTTTTTAACACTACGAAATTCCCAACTGGAACTTTTGAAATCACGAAAGCTACTGCTGCTGAAGGAAAAACAAATATCGAAGGAAATTTGACCATCAAAGGAATTTCTAAAAACGTGAAATTCCCTGCTACTGTTGTTGCTGATGCAAATGGAGTGACCATTACAAGTGATGTTTTCACAATCAACAGAACGGAATGGGGTGTGAATTATGCTTCGAAATCATTGCAAGATGACTTGAAAGACAAATTCATCAACGACGATATTGAGCTTAAAGTTACTGTCAAAGCTACAAAATAGTTATTAATTCATCTTACTATATTTGAGAAAACTCCGTTCGCGGAGTTTTTTTTATGCCAAAGTTAAAAGATGATTCAGGGCCTTTTCGATGATTTTATATTTGAAAACGAAGCCATTGTCGGAAGCTTTTTGTGAACTTACATTTTGACTTGTGAAGAGCATGATGTGCATTTCGCCCAAAATTAAACTCATTAGGAATTTTGGGATTGTCGGGATGATTATGGGTCTTTTTACTGCTGTTGCAATTTCTTGGGTAAGTTCTTTGTTGGTGACAGGATTTGGAGCAACCGCATTGAAAACACCTTGCCAAGAATTTTTTACGGCGAAATAATACAACTCTGCCAAATCATGAATGTGAATCCAGGATTGCACTTGTCGGCCCGAACCGAATGGAGCTCCCATCCCAAATTTTATGGGTTTTAGCATTTCCATCAAGGCTCCACCTTTGTTGGATAGCACCAAACCAGTTCTGAGTTTGCATACTTTTATGTTGAGGAGTTTGAATTTATCGACACTTTCCTCCCATTTTACTACTACGTTTCCGAGGAAGGAATTATCTACTTCTTTGTCGCTTTCGGAATATAATTTCTTTAAATCATCAGGATAAATCCCAACTGCCGAAGCCGAAACGATTTGTTTTACTTGATGCGGGAAGTCTTTTAGGGCTTTGAAAAGCAGATTGGAAGAAAGGATTCTGCTTTCGATGATTTCCTGTTTGTATTTTGGAGTCCATCGTTTTCCGATATTGGCTCCAGCCAAATGAATAATGGCATCAACTCCGATAAAACAATTTTCATCGATGATGCCTTGTTGTGGATTCCAATAAAATCCTTTGTAGTTGGATTGGCTTTCTAATTTGTTCTTGGAGGTGGAAAGATAATGGACTGTTTCGCCGTTTTGCAACAACAACGAAACTAATTCATTCCCTACCAAACCTGTCGCACCTGTAATTAATATCTTCATTGCTGTTTGTTGTTGTTCTCTCAAAATTACGACTGAAGCACTGAAAATAAATGTTAATTAGGGTATGTTTAACGATGGTTGAAGAGGAGGTTGTTCGTTGTAAGTTATAGGTTGTAGGTTGTAGGTTGTAGGTTATTCACTAAACGTATAATTTCTAACTTTAAACTACTTGACTCGAACACTCCACTCAAAATCCATTTCAGAAACTTGAACGCCTTGTTCGTTTGTTCCAATTGATTTCATCCAGAAGGTTTGTCCTTCGCCTGTGGCAATTGTTCTTTGGATGGCTTCTTCTATCAGATGACCGTCTTTGCAGATAAATGTGATTCTTCCGGTTGCTTTTTTGGTGAAATTGCCTTTGTTGTTGGCGACCAGCATTGAGATTTTCTTACCGCTTTTTTTGATGTGTAACATGACCAAAGCTCCCGTTGTAAGTTCGGCACCCATTGCTTGAACCGCAAAATACATGGAATTGAAAGGATTTTGATTGATCCATCGGTGTTTTACGGTAACTGTGCACTGATTTGCATCAATTTGTTTGGCTCTCACTCCGCATAAAAAAGCCGATGGCAATTTGAAGAATAAAAATTTATTGAGATTTCCCGCTGTGAAGTTCATAATCATTGGATTTTTAGTAAAAATAGGATTTATTTTTGAAATATCAATTTGTTAATTTTATGTTAAATATAAGTACTATGCGAAACAAGGTAGCTTCTTTTAGCCATATATTTGCATAAGAAATTACTATATACTTTTAATCATGGAAACAAATAACAGCAAAACTACCGCAACTTTGATACACTTGAGTGCTCTATCACAGTACTTTATTCCTTTTGGGAATTTTATTTTTCCAATCATTATTTGGAGTTCATCAAAAGATAAATCAACTTATATTGATGCTCAAGGGAAACAATCCATCAATTTTCATTTGAGCTTGCTTTTGTATTCTTTCATAATGGCTTTGATTGCAGTGCCTTTATTTTTCGTTAGCGTTTTCAGCAAAGCCAATTATGTAACCCTTAATCATGGTGATTTTTTAATCGAAGATTTCAACATGACAGAAGTTTCGGGATTGTTGGTTACAGCAATAGTTATCGTTTGCGTTTTTTTCCTTTTAAAAGTGCTTGAGTTTTTCCTAATCATTTATGCATCGGTAAAAACATCAAACGGATATGATTTCAAGTACCCTTTGACCATCAATTTTTTAAAATAAATCTTATGAAATAAAAACTTAAATCAGCAAAAGGATTAATCACCCTTGAGTTTCAATCATCATCAAAAAAATCATCATTAATCAATCATCAATCAAAAAAAACGAGCAATCATGTTAAAATTAATCATCACAGTAACCATGTTTATGACAGCATTGTTATGCCAGGCCCAGGTTTCGGAAACCAGAAAAGTAGAACGCTTTTCAAAAATTGAAGTAGCATCAGGAATTGAATTACACTACAAGGAATCAGAAGAAGCTTCGGTAAAAATCGAAACAAATGAAGGAAACCTGAAGGATGTTTTTACTGAAGTAGAAGGAGAAACTTTGAGAATATCTTCTACTGAAAATGCTGAAAATGTAAAAGTATATTTAGCAACAAAGGATGTTGAATCATTCAAAGCCAGTTCAAAATCGAGAATACTATTTGAAAACACCATCCATACAGAAAATATTTCAATTGTTTTAGAATCGGGAGCTTACTTTAAAGGTTACCTCAAATCGAAAGGTCTTACAAATATTGAAACTGAGAAAAACTCTGAATTCAATGGCAGGATTGAAACTGCTTCTTTCGTTGGAAATTTCAAAAGCCATTCAAAAGTAAACATCTCTGGAAATGCAGAAAAAGCAACCATCAAATCGGCTATGAAATCTTATTGCAACGCCAGGAATTTTTTGACAAAAAACACCGAAGTGGATTCAGACAATTCAATTGTCATCATTACAAGTAAGAATAAAATCAATGTGAATGCCACTGATAATGCAAAGGTTACCTATTTTGGATCACCAAAAAAAGCAAGTATTGAGAACAAATATTTAATTGATACTAAAAAACATAAAAGACCAACGCTAATAGCAATGGACTAAAAAAATCAAATCCACAAAATGAAAATTGTAAATAAAATTAAAAACATATCATGAACATAGAAAACACAAAAGCCCAGATGCGAAAAGGTGTTTTAGAGTTCTGTATCTTATCTGTTTTAAAAGAAAAAGATGCCTATACTTCTGAAATTTTAGACACCTTGAAAAATGCAAAATTGCTTGTGGTGGAGGGAACAGTTTATCCTTTGCTTACAAGATTGAAAAACGACGGATTGCTCAACTATCGTTGGGAAGAATCAACTTCGGGACCGCCTAGAAAATATTATGGATTAACCGAAATTGGACAAACATTTTTAAACGAATTAAACGGCACTTGGACAGAATTATCTGATGCTGTAAACATCATAACAAACCAAAACTAAATAGTCATGAACAAAACCGTAAATATAAATCTAGGTGGAATGTTTTTTCATATCGACGAAGATGCATACCAAAAATTGACACGCTATTTTGAAGCAATAAAACGTTCGCTTTCCAACTCAAACGGTCAGGACGAAATCATCAAGGATATTGAAATGCGTATCGCAGAGCTTTTCGCAGAAAAGCATACGAGTGACAAACAAGTCATCAATTTAAGAGAATTGGACGAGGTTATTGCCGTAATGGGACAACCGGAAGATTACAGAATTGATAACGAAGAAGCTGAATTTCAGCAAAAAAGCACCAATTTTGATTATACTTCACGACCTATAAAAAAATTATACCGTGACAAGGATGGTGGTATGATTGGTGGTGTTATGGCTGGTTTGGGTCATTATTTTGGAATCGACAAAGTTTGGTTGAGGGTTATTCTTTTAATTTTAGTTTTTGTTTATGGAACAGGACTTTTGGCCTATGTCATCCTTTGGATTGTGATGCCGGAAGCCGTTACCACATCTGAAAAATTGGAAATGACAGGAGAACCGGTAAACATTTCGAACATAGAAAAAAAGGTTCGTGAAGAATTTGATAACGTTTCTGAAAAATTCAAGAACGTTAATTATGACAAAATGGGAAACCAAGTGAAAACGGGAGCCGATAGAATTGTAGAAAACGTAGGAAATGTTTTTATGAGCATCTTTAAGATTTTTGCAAAGATTTTAGGTGTGATGCTGATACTTTCGGGAGTGACAATTTTATTTTTTCTATTGGTTGGGATTTTCACCCTGGGAACAACAGCTTTCATTGAATTCCCTTGGAGTGGTTTTGTCGAGGCAGGAAATTATACCGACTATCCTGTTTGGACATTTGGTTTGCTAATGCTATTTTCCGTAGGTATTCCGTTCTTTTATTTGATGGTTTTAGGGTTCAAATTATTGATTCCAGACATGAAATCGTTAGGAAATGTATTTAATTATACCTTCCTAGCACTTTGGATCATATCAATCGCTTTGATTATTTCTTTGTCTATCAAACAAGCTACACAATTTGCGTTTGAAGGAAAATCAGTAAAAAAAGAAGTTTTGCAACTGAATCCGACCGATACTTTACAGATAAAATTCAAATACAACGAAAGTTTTGCAAATGATATTCACGACTATGACAACTACAGATTGGTTCAGGATTCTACCAATACAGAGATGATTTTTTCAAGCGATGTAAGAATCAGAATCATGAAAACGGATGAAAAGCAACCTTACATTCAAATTGTAAAAGAAGCCGATGGGGAATCATTGTCAGCTGCAAAGCAATCAGCAGAAAAAATTCAATACGGTTATAAATTACAAGGGAATCAATTAATTTTAGACAATTATTTATTGACCGAAGCATCAAACAAATTCCGTAATCAGGAAGTAGAAATCAACTTATATTTGCCAGTAGGCATATTGTTTAAAGCAGATGAAGCTTTTAGAGACCGAGACAATTCAGACGATGAGTTTTTTAATTTGCACCATAGTTCTGCTGATTATCTTTACAGAGTCGATAGTTCAAAGGTAAAATGTCTAACTTGTCCTGCTGATGAAAATGAATTTCAAGATGTAGAAAATGAAGATCTTGAAACTACTTCTGATACCATCAAAAAAGTAATATTGGAAGTAAACGGAAAAGAAATTATCCGAACCGAAACCGTAACATCCAAAAAGAAAGGATTAAGAATTGATGAAAATGGCGTAATCATTAAAAACAAATAATCATGAAACAAAGCATTTCAACTTGGACAAAAGCAACCTTAGTACTTGCAACTGTATTTTTATTTACTTCTTGTCGTCACAACATTAGTTTTGGAAATGGCAGAGAAGGAAGCGGAAACATCGTTGAGCAAACGCGAAACATAACAGAGGATTTTAAATTCATTGAAGTAAGTACGGGAATTGAAGTTATTGTAGAACAATCCGACACAAAATCGGTTGTGGTAGAAGCCGATGATAATTTGCAGGAACTCATCATTACAAAAGTTGAAAATGGTGTTTTATATGTAAACTCAAGCGAAGGATATAATTCAACTGAAACTCCAAAAATTAAAGTAAAGATGCCTGTCATTGCCGGGCTTTCAACAACCAGCGGTTCTACTATAAAGAGCAAGAACAAATTGGTTACCGAAAACATTGCCGTAAAATCAAGCAGTGGCAGTCAAATAGACATAGAGGTTGAAGCCGATCACATCACAATTGAAACCACCAGCGGAAGCACTGCCGAAGTTTCTGGAAAAGCAATTAAACTGGAAACTTCATCGTCAAGCGGTAGTAGCTTGGATGCTTCTGATTTGTTGGCGAATGACGTCATATCGCAATCGACAAGCGGAAGTAGCACGACTGTCAGTCCAATTTTAACTCTTGACGGAAAAGCATCAAGCGGTAGTTCGATCGTTTACAAAAACACACCTAAAACACTAACCAAAGAAGAAACTTCGGGTGGAGGTGTTTCTAAAGAATAATTTAATCAAACATCAGCCGTGGCTGATGTTTTTTTTTATATTTGTGGCTAAATCCAATACAAAACATGAAAAAAATTGCTTTTATAGTTGTCGCCGTTTTCATTTCTACTTTGACTTTTAGCCAGAAAAAAGAACGGGTCAAAGGTTCTAAGATTGTTACCATCGCACAAAAAGAAGTACAAGATTTTACGGCTATAGAAGTGCAAGATAATTTGGAAATCTTCTTGATCAAAGGCGATAAAAATGGCGTTGAGCTAGAAGCCGATGACAATCTTCACGATGCAATTGATTTAAAATACAACGGCGGAACGCTCATTCTTTCCTCTGCACAAGATATTTTAGGGTTTAAAAAATTTACAATCAGAGTCATCTATACAGATGAATTGAAAACTGTTGAAGCCAAGAACAAAGCAAAGATACACGGTCCTGAAGAAATCAATTTAGAAGAAGTGACTTTTAAAAGTTTCGAAAATTCGAAAATGTTTCTTAATGTAAATGTAAAAGCTCTTACAATTGTTGGTAATGATAAATCTGAAATTCAGTTGAATGCAAAATCAGAATCCGTAAAAATTGAATTGAGCAAGAATTCCGAAATGAAAGCCTTGATTTCATCAACAGAAATAAAGTTTGATATGTATCAAAAATCAAAAGCAACGATTGAAGGCGACGTTATAGATTTGAAACTTCGTTTTGACAACAATTCGAATTTTATAGGAAAGAACCTGAATGCTAAAAACTGTGAGCTTGTTGCCGAAGGTTATTCGAATGCAACACTTTTAGTCGAAACATCCTTAAACTTGGATGCTACGGGAAGCTCGGAAATCTATTTGTATGGAGAACCTAAAATAGAATTAGCGAAATTTACAGATAATGCGACACTTTACAAGAAGAGTTTGAAATAAAAATCCCTATTATTAGGGATTTTTTTTATACTTTAATATCCGAATTTTACCCTATTAACCTTAAACAAAAACAATCATGAAAATTTATCAATCTTGTGGAGAGCTAAAAATTGATTCTTCATATAACGAAAAAATTTTAACCCCAAGAGTCATGCTTCCAAATTTAAAGCACAACGGAAGTTACGAATTCACTGGTGTATATAATATTTCTAATGGCAAACATTATGGTGTTTTAGGTGTTCTTAAAATCAATGGCGAACCAAACATTGACCTAAGAGAATACAAAACTGATAAAATAGAATTAACCCAAATCGGAGGAGATATCGACTTAAATCGTTTTTCCAGTTTTAATGGAGGTTTAAATTTTTCTAATTTAGATATTAATAAAAAAGTAACTTTTGTCTGTTATCATGATGATAACTTTGATTACAACAATCCAGATGATTATGCAATTCTTATATATTTTCAAAAAAAGATTGATGATACTGATAACCATTTACAATATGAAAAGACAAAAATCGATTCTAAAATGTGGAAAATACCAGATCCAAAAATAGGAAATGGTGGTGTTTTAACTGTAGATGGATGTCGCTTTTAATGGTCAAATATTTGAAAATTGCATTTCAAGCAGCAATATTTTGTATTGCTGCTTTTTCTTATGCTCAAAATGCTCCTTTAAACAAATTTGAAAAACTCGTCAACGAAAAGAAAGTTTTAGAATCAAGTTTGGCACTTTCTAAAATAAATAAAAACAGCCTTGATCCTGCTGAAATAGCGAAATATAATTATCTGAAAGCCAATTATTACCTGCTTGAAAACAAAGACAATTTGGCCTTCAGCCACTATATCATTTCAAAACAACAATATAAAAAACTCGACAGCCTCGATAAAGTTGCCCAAATCAATATTGATGTGGTGTCGCTTTTGGTATCCATCGAAAAAAACGAGATCAACCACGAAGTTTATTTGAATGAATACCTTGATTATGCCCGTAAAAAGAACAATCCCACTTATTTGAGCCAGGCCTATATGCAAATTGGCAAATCGCTCTATGTCTCTAATACGCAAACTGCACTCGATTATTTCAAGAAAGCACTTTCTGAAAATTTAAAAACGAATGATGAAGTATATACCGCAAGGATCTATCAGAATATTGGGGCAACCTATGCCAGCGACAATATAAACAAACTCGATTCGGCATTATACGTATATGAAAAAGCTTTGAGGATTTATAAACAAAAAAATCTCACCGAATACATTTTTTACATTTATACCAATAAAGGTGTAGCCTACAGCAAAAAGAAAGACTACAATAAAGCTTTTGACTTTTTTTTCAAGGCCGATTCCATCACATTAGGAGCTTTCAGTACAAAGAAGAAAATAGCACTTTACGGTTACATCGCAGATACTTATGAAAAAAAAGGCGATTACAAAAATGCCTTGATATACATGAATCGGCTGAATGCCTACAAGGAAATCCTCAACGAGAACGAACAGAAAAAAGCAATCAAGGAAATTGACACCAAATATAAAACACAGGAAAAGGAAATTGAAAACCTCAACCTGAAAAATAAATTGCAAACCAATCGGATTATTGTCTATTCAATAGTTGGGCTCCTACTTGTGACCTTGACCATCGGAATCTTGGCACTTAAAAACATCTCCAAGAAGAAAAAAATTGCCGAACAGGAGAAGCAAATTGAAACCCAAAAGCTTGAAAAAACATTAAAAGAACAGGAACTTCATGATATTGATTTGATATTAGAAAGTCAGGAAAAAGAACGACAACAGATTGCAAATGAACTGCATGACGATTTGGGAAGTATGCTAGCGACCTTAAAATTGAATTTTCAAAACCTGAAACGCAACGAAAATTCAGCCAAAAGTGAAATTAACCTCTACGAAAAAACCGATGATTTGATTGAAGAAGCTTATCAAAAAGTTCGAAACATCTCGCATCTAAAAAATCTTGGCGTGGTGGGAAGTCAAGGTTTGCTCGTTGCAGTTAAAAAAATGGCAGAGAAAATGAGTGTCCTCGAACGCTTGAAGATCAACGTAATTCCTTTCGGCTTGACCGAAAGACTAGACAATCAAACCGAAGTTTCGCTTTTTAGGATGATACAGGAATTGTGCACCAACATCATCAAGCATTCAGGAGCAAAGGAAGTCAACATCTATCTGACACAGCACAATCCAAAAGAAATCAACATCATTATTGAAGATAACGGAACTGGTTTTGACCCTAAAAAAACAACCCAAAATGCGGGAATCGGACTCAAAAGCATCGAGAAAAAAGTAGAGCAAATGGGTGGCACTTTCACCATCGACTCGATTCTCACAAAAGGAACAACAATCATTATAGACCTACCCTTATGATAACAGTAATTATCGCCGAAGACCATCAGGCATTGATAGACGGCATCAAACTTTCGATTGAATATGAAAACGACATTCAGGTTATTGGAGAAGCCAACGACGGCGAAATGCTGGTAGAACTGGTCCGAAAAAAACAACCAAATGTGGTCATCACCGATATAAGGATGCCAAAATCCGATGGCATTTCGGCAACCAAAATCATTAAAAAGGAGTTTCCCCTGATAAAAGTAATCGCATTTAGCATGTTCGATCAGGCTGAAGCAGTCGATCAGATGAAAAAAGCAGGAGCTTCTGGCTATATCATGAAAAATTCTTCGCTAAAAAAAGTATTAGAAGCGATACGGATTGTAGCCCAAAATGGTGTTTTTTATGATGATGCCATTACCTCTATAGACAGCCATACCAAGGAAGAAATTGTTTTAAGCACCCGCGAAAAGGAAATTCTTCGGCTAATTGGCGAAGGAAAATCTTCCCTCGAAATTTCAGAAATGTTATTCATAGGAAAAACCACGGTGGACACCCATCGAAAAAACATCCTCCGAAAACTCAACATCCATGGAAAAACAGATCTTATCCGATTTGCAGTTGAACGAAAGTATGATTTCTAAAGTAGATTTTCAGGTTAAAAAAAGTGTAATTGCTAAATTTAAAATCGTACTTTTGAATCGGAAAACCCCTCCTAAATTTCGATTCTATGAACAAAAGCTTTACCCTTTTTTATGCAGATGATGATGCCGATGATCTTGATTTTTTTAGAGATGTCACAACTGCTATCGATAAAAATATCGAGCTTTTTACACACGAAAACGGAAACCAATTGCTTGTTGCAGTCCGGAATCCTCCGCCTTCTCCACACATCATTTTCTTGGATTTGAACATGCCCGGAAAAGATGGTTTTGAGGTTTTAAAAGAATTGAAAAGTTCGGATGAATACAAAAATATTCCCGTTGTGATATTCTCAACTTCAAACGACAAGAACAATATTTTAAGGACACGGGAACTTGGAGCCAATCTTTATATTACAAAGCCCAATTCATTTGCCAAATTTCAAAAATCCATCGAGCATACTTTGAGCATCAATTGGGAAGCATTCAATCCAACGTTAGAAAATTTCTGCTATAGCTGTTAGAGTATTTGCTGGGTTTGTTTCACCGGCAATTCAATCATGAAAGTCGCACCCTTCCCTATTTCGCCTTCGGCAATGATGGTTCCGTGATGGCGTTCCACGATTTTCTTGCACAAAGCCAGTCCCAAACCTGTCCCTTCATATTTGTCCTTGGTATTGAGTCGGGTAAAGGCGTCAAAAATTCTATGGCAGTAATCAGGATCAATACCAATACCATTATCGGCAACAATAATCTTGATGAAATCGGTCTTGTCTTTCTTAATCATCGAGGATGAAATCGTTATAACAGAAGCTACATCCGCCTTGGCAAATTTCAAGGAATTATTGATCAAATTATAAAACAATTGATACAACAAAACCGAGGCACCTTGAAGCTTTGGAAGTTTTTCCCTTATTATGATGGCATTTTTCTGACTCATTATAATTTCAAGATCGGTTTCAATATGGTCGATGGCGGTATTCAAGTTGACATTTTCTATAGGCCTTTCGGCAGAATTGATAGTAGAATAGGCCAAAACACCCTCTACCATCGAGAACATCCTGTCGGTAGCATTTTGCACTTTTGCCAAATAGGTCATGCCTCGTTCCGGAAGAATTTCGGCATAATCACTCTCAATCATATTGGTAAAAATCTTGATTTTCCGGATGGGTTCCTTTAAATCATGGCTTGCCACATGGGCAAATTGTAACAAATCGTCGTTGGAGCGTTGAAGTTGGATGGTTCTTTCGTGTACTTGTCGGGTAAGTTCTTCGGCAAAGCGTTTCTGCTCGGTAATATCCTGTATCACACCCAATAAAGTAACAGGCAGATTATTTTCGTCGTGTATAATTTTACCCTTTATCTTCACCCAATGCACGGAATTGTCTGGCTTGATGATTCTGGTTTCATAATGGAGATTTCCCGTTTTTAGAGAATCTGCATGAGCCATTTCCCTAATATGTAGATCGTCGGGATGAATAAAATCTATCAGTTTTTGGCGTGTTACTTCGCCTTTTATCCCCCAAATTTCATTGAACCGAACACTTGTATTGATTTCATTCGTATTCATATCAACCTCATAAGGACCCAAATCTGCTGATTCAATTGCCAGACGGGCTTTTTCCTGAGCTTCTTCAATTTCTTTCCGGTTTAAAACCTGTTCCGTAGCATCAATCACTAAAGCCATAACTCCAGTAATGTTGCCATGATCGTCCCTAAAAGCTTCATATACAAAATCGATGTAAAGCGTTTCCAGACTGCCATCACGAGGAACCGTTACCGGAACTTCCAAAGCCCGATGGGTTTCTCCAGTGGTATAAACCTTGTTCAGCAAATCTTCAAAACCTTGATCCTTCACCTCCGGAAGACCCTCAAAAATAGGTTTTCCGAGGACTTTATCAGAAGAGGTTCCCCAAAAATCCAACATCATGTCATTGGCAATTTCTACGGTAAAATCGGCACCTTTAAAAATACACATTGCCACTGGAGCTTGAAGGATTACATTCCGCAAATTCTGTTCGCTTTTTTCAAGTTTATGCTTCGCGATATTGAGTTCGGTAACATCGGCAGCCGTGTTCATCACGCCATACACTTTTCCTTCTGCATCAAAAAGTGGTGTGAAACTGTAGTTGAAATAATAGGCTTTTCTTTTTCCGTTAACAATCAGATTAATCTTAGTATTCTTTGCATGAAAGGCAATTCCAGTATCATAAACGCTTTTAAGTTGTTCGAATACCTTTTGGTTTTCCAGTTCAGGCAAAACTTCCGAATACAGTTTCCCTGCAATATCATTCCCTTTTCCCCAAATATCCATAATCGACTGGTTGACCAATTGGATCCTCATTTCAGGACCAACATAAACACCAATCGGGAAAGGAGCACTTTCTACAACGCTTCTCATTTTTCGCTGGCTTTGCTCGATTCGCTGTTGGGCTACAATTTTTTCAGTAACATCAACCGCCGTCGATAAAACGCCATAAACTTGGCCTTCATTATTAAGCATTGGCTTGTACCACAAATCATAATAATACTGGGTTAACGCTCCATTTATGTTATATTTAACTGGAGTTCCTTTCATGGTAACAGGATTTCCAGTTGTATAAACTTCCTCTAAAACCTGAAGGAAAACCTGACTTTCAAGTTCTGGAATTACCTCTTTTAAAGGTTTTCCAATTATAGATTTATCCTTATTCCAGTTTTTCAGCACAACATCATTGGCAAGTTCTATTCTCATTTCTTTTCCGGTCAGGAATATGATCCTTACTGGAGATTCATCAATCAGGAGATGGAGTCGGTTTTTACTGTTTTCCAACTCAACCCTGCTTCTATATTGTTCGGTAACGTCCTGCAAGGTCCCGTTGAATCTATAAGGAGTTTTTGCTTCATCAAACCAAGCTTTGCCCTTGGCCCTAACCACTCTTTTTATTTTTGTTTCTGGGTTCACTATCGTATATTCAATATCATAATTACCACCCGACTCATATTCTAAAGCGTCCTTTATGGCTTTCGTGACCCTTTCCTTGTCGGAATCTATCATTACATCGATGGCGGAAGTAAGCTCTATTTCGGCAAATGGCGGTAGCCCAAACCAATCCTTGAGCCGTTCATTTCCAAAAAAAGTATTGGTTTTCGGGTTATAATCCCATGTTCCCAACTCTGTAGCTTCAACCGCAAATCGCAATAAATTTTCGCTGTCCTTCAGTTTTTGGAGATTCTTTACTTTATCGGTCGTTTCTGTACAGGCCACAAAAACACCCCCAACTTTTCCGGTTTCAATCTTTACAGGACTATAACTGTAGGTCCAATAAACATCCTCCAATTTTCCGTTTCTATAAATAGGAAGCAATTGATCCTCACTCCAAGTTGCCTTTCCTCCTGCCATGACTTCATCAATTTGTGGCTTGATTTTATTCCATATTTCCGGCCAAACTTCTTCAGCCGATTTTCCAATGGCAAAAGGATGCTTTCCATCATTTCCAAGACTAGGCCTGTAAGCATCGTTATAGAAACAAATACAATCATCTCCCCAAAAAAGAAACATGGGGAAATTTGAATTCAAGATGATACTCAAGGTCGTCAGCAAACTTTGAGGCCAACTGTCTATTGGTCCGATTGAAGTTGAAGACCAGTCATGGGATCGAATGATACTGCCCATTTCTCCGCCATCTGATAAAAAATCTGAAGTTTTCATGTATGGAAATTAGAGTTGAAAGTTAATAATTTTTGATTATAAAAATCTGCCGAAATGTTATAATATTTAACAGCTTTGTTTTTGTTAATTTTATGATGTTGGAAATGTATCTAGAATTTATTTCGATTAAATCTTGACATCTTCACCTATTACAATATGATTGATTTGTTTATATAAATTGAATTCTTATGGCAAAGAAGAAATCCATAAATTCGGAAAAAGAAAATTTTTTATTTCCGAAAACACCAACAGGAATTGATGGTCTTGATGAAATTACAGAAGGTGGTTTTCCAAAAGGAAGGCCTACTTTGGTATGTGGTGGAGCAGGATGCGGAAAAACACTCATGGCGATGCAATTTCTCTTTAAAGGAGCTACAGACTTTGATGAAAATGGTGTTTTTATGTCGTTTGAAGAACCTTCCAAAGACCTTTCCTTAAACGTAAAATCATTGGGATTTGATTTGGAGAAATTAAAATCAGATAAAAAACTTGTTGTTGATTATGTAAGAGTAGAACGTTCCGAAATAGAAGAAGCTGGCGAATATGACTTGGATGGATTGTTTGTGAGGTTGTCCTATGCGATTGATAAAGTAAATGCAAAAAGAGTGGTCCTCGACACCATTGAATCCTTGTTTTCAGGTTTAGACAATCAGGCAATTTTAAGGGCCGAGTTAAGAAGACTGTTTCATTGGCTGAAAGAAAAAGGTGTTACGGCAGTTATAACCGGCGAACGTGGCGAGGCAACTTTAACACGCCAAGGTTTAGAAGAATATGTTTCGGATTGTGTTATCCTTCTCGATCACAGGGTAATCCAGCAGGTTTCTACTCGAAGGTTGAGGATTATAAAATACAGAGGTTCCACCCACGGAACGAACGAATATCCTTTCCTTATTGATGAGGATGGAATTTCGGTTTTGCCTATCACTTCATTGAAATTAAACAATGATGTTTCTTCAGACATAGTTTCAACCGGAGTTCCTGGCTTGGACGAAATGTTTTCGGGCGGAGGAATTTATCGTGGTAGCAACATTTTAGTTTCGGGAACGGCAGGAACAGCAAAAACAACCGTGGCCTCTTATTTTGCCCATAAACAGTGTTCAAAAAAAGAAAAGACTTTGTATTTTGCTTTCGAGGAATCACCACAGCAACTCATCAGGAACATGCAATCGATAGGAATCAATTTGGAACAATTCATCAAAAATGGAATTTTGCAGATACATTCTTCCCGACCTTCCTTAAACGGATTAGAATTGCATCTGCTGAAATTAAAAAAATTAATTAGGGATTTCCAACCAACAACTGTCATCATTGATCCCATCAGTAATTTAATCAGTGTTGGTAGTGATCACGAAGTCCGTTCAATGTTGGTGCGATTGATTGATATGCTGAAATTAAATAACATAACAGCTCTGTTTACTTCTTTAAACAAACACGAATTGATTACAAGACCAGAATTGGCCGAAGATTCGGTTACCTCATTGGTGGATACTTGGATAACCGTCCGTGATTTGGAAGGAATGGGAGAAAGAAACCGGGGAATCTTTATCGTGAAATCCAGAGGAATGGGACATTCCAATCAGGTTAGAGAATTCATCATCACCGGAAAAGGAATAGAACTGCTCGAAATTGAGCTTGGACCAAATGGAATTTTAACGGGTACTGCTCGAAAATCCAACGCTCTAAATAAAAAGGTTTCGCAACTGAAACTTCAAAATGAATTAGATAGAAAAGACCGAGAGATAACCAGGATGCAACAAGTTCTTGACGCAAATATTGCTTCCTTGAAAAACAAGTTTGAATCGGCTGTGGAGGAATTGAGCATACTTAAATCTACCGAAGATTTGTATCTAAAGGCTTCCGCAGATAACGCTAAAAAATGAAACCATGAAAAAGGCACCAGCAGAATGGCAATTGATGCTTTATATAGCAGGTCAGACGCCAAAATCGATAAAGGCTTTGAATAATATTAAAAAATATGCCGAGGAGCACCTTGCGGGAAAATACTCTATTGAAATTATAGATCTACTGGTGAATCCTCAATTGGCAGAAGGCGATCAGATCTTGGCCGTTCCAACATTGGTTAGGAAATTTCCCGAACCAATTCGCAAGATAATTGGCGACCTCTCGAATGAAGAACGCGTGCTTGTTGGACTCAACATCAAACCTTTAAAATAATTTAAAGTGATAGAAAGCCAAGGTTTTGACCTCCAGTCAGAAAAACACAAGTTTCTCCTGTTTGTTTCGGGCATGTCTGTAAAATCCAGCTATGCCATCGAAAACATCAGGAAAATCTGTGACCATTATCTCCAAGATTGTTCCGAAATTGAAATAATAGACATCAATAGGGAACAACAATTGGCAATTGACTATCAGATAATTGCCATCCCTACCTTGATTAAGATAAATCCAAAACCTGTTAAAGTAATATTAGGCGATTTATCGGATATAGAAAAAGTAGTACGTTTACTCGAAATTGAATCCTAGACATTGAAAGACACCATCAAAAATATAAAAGATCTTCTTTCCGAAAACGAGGAATTAAAGAACAAGCTTTTCGAGGCCAATAGTATCATTGAAGCCATCCGAGAAGGCGAAGTGGATGCTCTTGTGGTTACCAAAGATGGCAAACCAAGGGTTTATTCCATAGAAAGTGCCGATTATACCTATAGAATATTAATTGAAAAATTTGGCGAAGGAGCCTTGAGTATTTCCGAAGACGGACTTATTTTATACTGCAACGATTATTTTTCAAAGCTTATAGATACTCCTTCCAATAAGATAACGGGGACTTTTTTTGATACTTATGTAGAAAGTCCGGATGAATTTGAGCTCTTGAAATCGGCTCTTGTAAACGGCCCAAGTAAGGGCGAAATTGTTTTAAAAGTAAACGGCAAAAAAGTACCCGTTTATGTTTCCCTGACCGACTTGCATCCAAATGTTCCTGCAATTGGGGTTGTCGTTACTGATTTGACCGAAAAAAGAAAACACGAGGAAGCACTGGTTCAATACCAGCAAAAACTGGAACTTAAAGTAAACGAGCTGAACCTCACCAATACTAATTTGGAACAATTCATTCACGTGATTTCCCACGATTTGAAAGAACCTATGCGAAAAATCATTAGCTATACTTCGCATCTAACGGATTCTAAATCAGATTTGTTTACAGATAGTGAATTGAACAATCTCAAAGTAATTAAATCTTCAGTCTTGCGACTCAATTCTCTTGTTGATGATTTGGTGAAATATGCCTTCATAGCAACAAAAGCCGAAGATTTTGATATTGATTTGGATGCGATTATTAAGGAAGTTCTCGACGATCTTGAGTTATTAATCAAAGAATATGATGCTGAAATTATTCTGGATACTTTGCCTAAAATTTCAGGTTCGAAGGTTCAGATGCGTCAACTGTTTTCGAATCTTATCTCCAATGCAATCAAGTACAGCAAGAAGGATGTAAAGCCCAAAATTGTCATCACTTCAGAAATTTTCACCACAACAGTCAATTTGCAGGAAAATGAATTTTATAAAATAACCGTGCAGGACAACGGGATTGGCATGGATAAGATGCACCTGGACAAGATATTCACTATGTTTTTAAGACTTCACATGCGAAACGAATATTCCGGGAACGGGATTGGCCTAGCCATTTGCAAAAAGATCATGGAAAACCATAACGGAAAAATTGAGGTTGAAAGTTCAAAAGAAGGTAGTATCTTTAAACTTTTTTTCCCTATAATCAAGCAATAGATGGCGCTACTAGAAAATTTACATATAATCATCGCTGAAGATGATATTGATGATGGAGAAATAATTGAACAAAGTTTTTTAAAACATCCTTCATTCAACAAAATAAGCATTGTGAAAAATGGGAAGGAACTGTTGGAGTTTTTAAAAACTGCTAATCATAAACCAGATGTCATTTTAACCGACATCAATATGCCAATTATAAATGGCATTGAAGCATTGGCTGAAATTTCTAATGATTTAGAATTGAACCATATAACAACTTTTGCCTATTCTACTTCCATCAACCCTATTTATGAATCAAAATGCTTGCAGTATGGTGTCAAGGGTTTCCTTATAAAACCTTTTGTCTTGGAAGAATTTGATGAAATTCCGCATAAAATCATAAACACAATCAACAGCTTATCTGAATAATTCTACTCAATAATCCACAACAAAACTGGTTTTTGGGTTTGCTGTAATTTAGCATCCAAAAATTCCATAAACGCATCTGAAACAGCAGGACAACCCCAACTTAACGGACTATAATCAGGAAAAATTTCCTGATTACTTACAGCGTTCCAGGAATGCAAGACCACAACTCTTTCCTGGGCATTTGAATTGCTGGATTCCAATCCGTGAAGCCAGTATTTCACCTTGATTCCCCACGAACTGTAATCCCTTTTCCCAATTTTAAATTTGCCTTTTGAGGAACAATGACTGTTATTTCTATTGCTGAATTTCACCTTTTCCCATTTGGTCAGATTGGTATCAAATTGGTCACAACTTCCATGCGTTGCGAGGTTTTGATTGCTGATTGTATTGGTTTTAAAATCATAAACAAAGAAACGATTCTTGCCCGAATGAATGCTCAAATCAACCAAAAAATAATAGTCTTCATTGAAATTTTGAGCTTTGCAATAGGCTTTTGCTTCATTATGAAATTTCAGATAATCCCTTTTTTCAACTGCTTCATCGGGTTTATCTGGTTTATCTGATTCATCTTGTTTATCACTGAATGAATTACAGCCTAAAAAAATCAAGCCAAAGAGAAGAATGGTCTTTTGAAACATTTCATAAAAGTATAAAGTTGGATAAAATATTTTTGCTTTCTGATATAACTATAATCGTGTTAAAAAAAGTATGACTAGCATCAAAAAAATTAAAATTATCACTTTCATCATCATTAAGAAACAACAAAATCCTATCTTTGCCGGCTTTTTAAAATTGAAAAATGACACAGAATAATATATTAAAGGGAGTGGTTTTGGTTGGTCTTGGTGCTACGAGCTATGGAATGCTGGCCACTTTTGTGAAAATGGCCTATGGCGAAGGCTTTACAACAGCCGAGGTAACCTCTTCTCAATTTTTTTTTGGTATAATCGGAATACTGATCATCAATGCTTTTCAAAGAAAAAGAAACAACAATACTGCAATAAAAGCTTCCCGCAAAAACATCACACAATTGATGGTTGCCGGAACCTCAACCGGATTGACAAGTATTTTTTATTATTTGGCAGTGAAGTTTGACATTCCAGTTTCCATCGCAATCGTCCTTTTGATGCAAACGGTTTGGATGGGAGTCTTGCTCGAAATGTTTTTGGAGAAAAAACTGCCTTCTTTAATCAAGGTTATAGCCGTGGTAATTGTCTTGGTTGGAACTGCACTTGCTACTAATTTAATCAATTCAGAAGCGACCCTAAATCCGTTAGGAATATTCTTTGGAATGTTGGCTGCCGCTTCTTTCACCACTACAATGTTTACTGCAAATAGTGTCGCAACCGAGATTTCTTCGGCTCAAAGAAGCTTGTATATGCTTTTGGGAGGAGGAATTGTAGTTTTGCTTTTTGCATTAATAACACAGATACTTCCCAACCAATCTGAAGCCATGTCCGACGTTTTAGGTGCATTTTCAACTGCTCAAGATTTCAATTATGCGATATTTTTAAAGTGGGGAATTGTCCTTTCGCTTTTCGGAACCATCATTCCGCCAATGCTTCTGAATGCTGGATTTCCTCATACAGGAATCGGTTTGGGAAGTATTGTTTCGTCACTGGAGCTTCCGGTTTCAGTACTGATGGCCTACTTCCTTTTGAACGAAAAAGTAGTTTTAGTTCAATGGATTGGAATAATCCTGATACTATTTGCAATCATAATTATGAATATCAAGTTTAAATCGAATAAAGTATAATTATTTTCGAATATAACTTTAAACCTTTGAACTGTTATAATTTAAATATATATTAGCCGTATTAAAGTTTAAAAAAAATGATTCTACCATTGCCTTGGCACCTGTATTTGATGGCACTGCTGTATATTATGGCGGGTTTGAATCATTTTAGGAAACCAAGGATGTACCTGAAAATAATTCCGCCCTATTTTCCAAAACCAGAATTATTAAATAAAATTTCTGGTTTTGCCGAAATACTTCTTGGTATTCTTTTATGTTTTCCGCTTTTTACTAAATTTGCAGTTGCTGGAATAATTGCCCTTTTGATTGCAGTTTTCCCAGCCAATTTATATATGTACCAAAACTCAAAAGCGGGTTTTGGACTACCGAAGTATATACTCCTTTTAAGGCTACCCCTCCAAGCACTTCTAATGATTTGGGCCTGTTTATATATATGCTTAGAATGAAAATTTTAAACCATTTATTACGTAAACACTTTTATCATGAAAAAATTATTAGCAGAATTTTTCGGGACTTTTTGGCTCGTTTTTGGAGGTTGCGGAAGTGCTATCTTTGCAGCTGGAATTCCAAATGTAGGAATTGGATTCGCTGGAGTTGCTCTAGCTTTCGGACTTACGGTTTTAACGATGGCTTATGCTGTCGGACACATTTCAGGCGGTCATTTTAATCCAGCCGTTTCCTTTGGACTCTGGGCTGGCGGAAGATTTCCTGCAAAGGATCTTGTTACTTATATTCTCGCACAAACTATTGGAGCAATAGTGGCAGGTTCCGCTTTGTATTTTATAGCTTCTGGAAACAGCGATTTCTTTATAGACAATACCCAAGCTGGAGCATTTGCTTCAAACGGATACGGTGCTTTTTCTCCAAATGGCTACTCTTTGGAAACTGCTTTTGCAACTGAATTTTTGCTGACCCTATTTTTCCTTTTGATTATTCTTGGAGCTACAGATAAATTTGCAAACGGAAAATTTGCAGGAGTGGCAATTGGTCTAGGGCTAACTTTAATACACCTGATAAGTATTCCTATTACAAATACATCGGTAAATCCAGCCAGATCTACTTCTCAAGCACTTATTGCAATGGGAGAACCATTGACACAACTTTGGATGTTTTGGACAGCACCTATTTTAGGAGCTATTGCTGCAGGATTTATCTATAAAACATTGTTGCAGAAAAAAGAAACAGCCTAATTCGCTCATTTCTATAAATAATAAAAGAGAAAAACTATAAATTCAACTTATGGTTTTTCTCTTTATTTTTGTTGGATGAACTCACTTTTTCCTCAAGATAAGATTATTTTCGATTTGCCCGATGCGGAAATCATTTATTATCCTTCGTTTTTTGATGCAGTTGAAACGGAAAATATCTTCAAAGAATTATTAGATACAATCCCGTGGCAACAGGATGAGATAAAGGTGTATGGAAAAACACACCTTCAACCTCGTTTAACAGCTTTGTTTGGGAATGATGGCAAATCCTACTCCTACTCGAATATCACCATGCAACCCTATCCTTGGAATATCTTACTCCAAAAAATAAAGTTCAAGATTGAAGAAGAAGTCGAGGCCAATTTCTCCACCGTTTTATTGAACCTTTATCGTGACGGAAAAGACAGCAACGGCTGGCATGCTGATGATGAAAAGGAATTAGGACAAAACCCCATCATTGCATCAGTAAGTTTTGGAGCCGAAAGATATTTCCATTTGAAACATAAACACATAAATAATTTAAAGCAAAAAATCCTTCTTGAAAGCGGAAGCCTTTTACTTATGAAAGGAACTACACAGCATTTTTGGTTACACCAGATTCTGAAAACCTCCAAACCTATTTCGCCTCGAATCAACCTCACTTTCCGTACAATCAAATAATGTTTTGCTTATATTTGATAAACTTTGTTTCAAATGGAAACCATTATCAACTATTTCTCCACAATTCCATCCTTACACCGAGGACTCATTCTTGCAGGTGGAATTGCATTTTTCTGGCTGTTGGAAAGCGTCAAACCATTGTTTGATTTTGATTATAAGAAATGGAACCATGCCGGAATCAACATCTTTTTTACCATCACCACCATCATTGTCAATTTTGTAATGGCTTTTATCTTATTGATGACAGCAGATTGGACCGTTCAAAATAAATTCGGAATCCTGCAATGGTTGCCTGAAATCAACATTTGGGTTTATACCATCATTGGATTACTTTTGCTTGATTTGATTGGAGCCTATCTAGCCCATCTGGTGCAGCATAAAACCAAATGGATGTGGCGTTTCCATCTCATTCACCATACCGATACTTGGATAGACACTACATCGGCAAACCGTCATCATCCGGGTGAAAGCGTCATCCGTTTTGTGTTTACCACGCTTGGTGTTTTGGTTGTTGGTAGTCCGATGTGGCTTGTTTTTCTATACCAATCTATGTCGGTGGTGTTTTCGCAATTCAACCATGCCAATATTTCTTTGCCTAAAAAACTGGATACTTTTATAAGTTATATTATCGTTTCCCCCGATATGCACAAAGTTCACCATCATTACATTTTGCCTTACACCGATTCCAATTATGGGAATATCTTCTCGATTTGGGACAGAATTTTCGGAACTTTCACCGTCTTACCCAACCATAAAATCATCTATGGAGTAGATACCCACATGGATCCAGAACAAAACAATAAGCTAAAAAACCTGTTGAAAATACCTTTTCAAAATCCTAAAAAACTTAATTAATAGAATTTTCATTAAAATATTTTCAGGCAGTCGATAAAGTGATTACTTTTTTTATTAATATTGAATAAGAATTTAACCCCTAAAAATTTATCTGAATTAATTTTCAAGTAATGAAGAAGAGTAAACGAATTGAATTAACCTGGGAACAAAACGAAAAGCTGATAACATTGGCTTTAGAAGAAAGAAATCCCTTTGAGATAATAAAGAAAGAATTTGGATTTGCCGAAAAAGAGGTGATCGAAATCATGAAGAAGAAGCTCACTGCCGATAAGTTCGAGCTATGGAAAAAGAAAGCCATGGCTAGCAAACCGAAACCAAAACCACCAAAAATAGACGACTTCGATGATGATTTAGATGGGAAATACTACATCAAAAACAAATTCGACTAAACCGACCAAGCTCCATTTTAGGGGCTTTTTTTATACCTAAAACTTAAACTATTTTAAATTTTTTAAATAAAAATATTAATATTATTTATTTTATATTAAATATTGTTTATTTTTGAATCAAATTAGTTTATAAATGAATCCAAAACTTCCCATCAATTGTCCGAGTTGCGAAAATGCACTTTCAGTTTCACAGCTCACTTGCAGTAATTGCCATACTTCGGTTTCGGGCAATTATGCCTTGCCTTTGTTACTTCAAATTCCAGAGGAAGAACAAAACTTTATCCTTCAATTTTTCCTATCCAGCGGAAGCCTCAAAGAAATGGCCGTTCAGATGGGAAAAAGTTATCCGACAGTGAGAAACAAACTCGACGACATCATCGAAAAAATCAACCAACTCAAAAACCAAAACAAATGAAAACACTGCTCTTTAATCCGTTTGAGAAATATGCGGAAAACAAATTATTACTGTTTGGAATATTCATTACCCTTGCCGGAAGCTATCTAGGCTATCTTTTCCAAGGAAGATTTGACGGCGTTATCGATTTGCATTTTGTTCCATCAACTACCCTTTTTGAACCTTTGGCAGACAACCTGATCAACATTTTTTCATTGTTTCTGTTGCTATTTTTGCTTGGAAAATACATCAATCCTAAAACGCGAGTAATTGACACCCTAACTCCTGTAATGATTGCAAGATTGCCATTTTACTTGTTGACTTTTTTTAATTATCAGAATTATATTTCAGGAATAACCGAAAAACTAATAGCTTCAATCGATTTGCAAAACACGCCAACCGATTTGAATATAGCCACTTCTGACTTAATTATTACGCTATTGTTTTCAGGAATTAGCATTTTGTTTCTCGTTTGGTTTGTCATCTTGCTTTTCAACGGTTTCAAGGTTGCCACCAATTCAAGGGGAATCAAAAACAACTTGCTATTTGCTGGAGCCATTATCCTGGCCGAAATACTTTCAAAAATCATTTTCACCTTCTTAAACTAAATCTTATGAAAAAAATTTTCTCAACCTTCTTTTTATTAGTTTCTATTGTCTGTTTTTCTCAAGACATAACCGGAAAATGGTTTGGTGCCATTGATGTTCAAGGAACAAAACTGAACTTTTCTTTCAATATTTCTAAAACAGGCGAAACCTATACCGCAACAATGGATATTGTGGAACAAAAAGTAGAAGGTATTCCAATAAATACGGTAACTTTTCAAAACCCGAACTTGAAAATGGGAATCGAAATGGCCGGAATAGAATACAACGGAACTTTGAATGCTTCAAACGAAATCGTCGGTAACTTTAACCAAGGAGGAATTGCTTATCCGTTAAATCTAAGCAAGACTAAAACCGAAACAAGAAAACCCCAAGAACCAACGGAATTCAATTATTATGTAGAAAATGTGACCTTTCAAAACAAGAAAGACAACATTTCTTTGGGCGGAACTTTGACTTTGCCAAGCAAGGACGGTAAGTTCCCAGTAGTGGTGCTCATCAGCGGAAGCGGTGCCCAAAACCGAGATTCAGAGCTTCTCGGACACAAGCCTTTTCTGGTAATTGCCGATTATCTGACCAAAAGAGGAATCGGAGTCCTTCGCTTTGACGACCGTGGTGTTGGGGAATCAAAAGGCGACAGGAACATTGCCACTACAAAAGATTTTGCCACAGATGTTATGGCAGCAGTTGAATATTTGAAAACCCGAAAAGAAATCAATACCAAAAAAATAGGCTTAATTGGCCATAGCGAAGGCGGAATTATCGCTCCGATGGTTGCTGCAAATTCCAAAGACATCAGCTATATCGTATTGTTGGCCGGAACGGGGATTCCTGGCGACGAACTTTTAATGCAGCAGACATATTTAGTAGGCAAATCAACAGGAATGAGTGAGGAAGAACTACAAGAAACAAGCGTTACCAATTCAAAAGTCTACAACATTCTTAAAACCGAAAAGAATCTGGATGCAGCAAAAAAACAACTGGCTGCCGTACTTCAAGCAGAATTCGACGATCTTCCCTCGGATCAAAAACCTTCCCAAAACGAAATTGATGCGGTAGTGGCACAACAACTTGCCGTGATTGCATCGCCTTGGTTTCAGTATTTTATTACCTACAATCCTTCGCTGATTTTGAAAGACGTGAAATGTCCTGTTTTGGTGCTGAATGGCGAAAAAGATGTTCAAGTTCCATCAAAAGTAAATACCCAAGCCATAAAAAATGCACTGGAAAAAGGAGGCAACAAAAAAGTTACCGTAGTAGAATTTCCAAATATGAACCATCTTTTCCAAGAATGCGTAACTTGTTCGGTTGACGAATATGAAAAAATCGAGCAGACTTTTTCTCCAATCGCTTTAAAACAAATTGGAGATTGGATTGCGGTTCAGGTGAAATAATAAGATGCTAGAACAAGCTTTCTTCTCAACAAGTGTTATTTTTATAAACGAAAATCCCTTTCAATCGAAAGGGATTTTGTCTTACTACTTAATTCTACTATCTTAATACTATTTACTCAAATACATTTTTCTTCTAGAATACAACTCATAGAACTGGTCGTCCTTCAAGTCGTCGATAAACAAGATGCTTTCTCCTGTTGATTTCATTTCTGGTCCTAATGCTTTGTTTACTCCTGCAAATTTACTGAAAGAGAAAACCGGTTGCTTGATGGCATATCCTTTCAATTGTGGGTTGAAGTTGAAGTCGGTTACTTTGTTTTCCCCTAACATCACTTTTGTAGCATAGTTTACGTAAGGTTCTCCGTATGCTTTCGCGATGAACGGAACGGTTCTTGATGCTCTTGGGTTGGCTTCTATGATGTAGACCGTATCGTCTTTTATGGCAAACTGGATGTTGATCAAACCAACAGTTCTTAAAGCTAAAGCAATTTTCTTCGTATGATCTTTAATCTGCTGCATCACAAATTCTCCCAAGTTGAAAGGTGGCAATGTGGCATTACTATCTCCAGAATGCACCCCACAAGGCTCGATGTGCTCCATGATTCCGATGATGTATACGTTTTCGCCATCACAAATTGCATCGGCTTCCGCTTCGATAGCACCATCCAAATAATGATCGAGCAATAATTTATTTCCTGGAATTGATTTCAACAAATCAATTACGTGTTCTTCTAATTCTTGTTTGTTGATGACAATCTTCATTCCTTGTCCACCCAAAACATACGAAGGACGAACCAACAACGGGAAGTCTAAAGTATCAGCTAAAACTGAAGCTTCGTCTGCACTTTCGGCTATTCCGAATTTAGGGAAAGGTATATTCAATTCGGTCAACAATTCAGAGAAACGACCTCTGTCCTCGGCTAAATCCAAAGCATCGAAGCTAGTTCCTAGAATCTTGATGCCGTATTTTGAAAGCTTTTCAGCCAATTTCAAGGCGGTTTGTCCACCTAACTGCACGATTACGCCTTCTGGTTTTTCGTGGCGGATGATATCGTAGATATGTTCCCAGAAAACAGGCTCGAAGTATAATTTATCAGCCGTATCAAAATCAGTAGAAACTGTTTCGGGGTTACAGTTAATCATGATGGTTTCGTAGCCACATTCTTTTGCCGCCAAAACACCGTGAACACAAGAGTAATCAAACTCAATCCCCTGCCCGATTCTGTTTGGTCCAGAACCTAGAACGACTACTTTCTTTTTATCGGTTACGATACTTTCATTGTGAACGTATTTCTTACCGTCGGCAGTTTCAATTTCAGCTTCAAAAGTGGAATAATAATAAGGTGTTTGTGCTTTGAATTCTGCTGCACAAGTATCCACCAATTTATAGACACGCTTGATGTCCATGTCCTCACGCAACTTATACACTTGACTTTCCAAACAACCCAACATGTGTGCGATTTGCCGGTCGCCATATCCTTTTTGCTTTGCCTCAAGTACCAATTCCTTTGGCAAAGTATCTATTTTGTAGCTGGAAATTTCTTTTTCCAAAGCATATAATTCTTCGTATTGTTTCAAGAACCACATGTCAATCTTGGTGATTTCGTGGATCCTACTCAACGGAATTCCCATTTGAATCGCATCATAAATCACGAAAACACGGTCCCAACTTGCATAGGTCAGTTTTTCGATGATTTGCTCGTAATTTTTATAACCTTTTCCGTCAGCACCTAGTCCGTTTCTTTTGATTTCCAAAGATTGGGTAGCTTTGTGCAAAGCTTCTTGGAACGAACGTCCGATTCCCATTACCTCTCCAACGGATTTCATTTGAAGTCCTAAAGTTCTGTCGGCTCCTTCAAATTTATCGAAATTCCAACGAGGGATTTTCACGATAACATAATCCAAAGTTGGTTCAAAAAGTGCTGAAGTCGATTTTGTAATTTGATTTTGAAGTTCATCCAAATGATAACCCAAAGCCAATTTGGATGCAATTTTCGCAATCGGATAACCTGTAGCTTTTGATGCTAAAGCAGATGAACGAGATACACGAGGGTTGATTTCAATTGCTACAATGTCTTCTTTTTCGTCAGGCGAAACGGCAAATTGCACGTTACAACCTCCTGCGAAGTTTCCGATGCTTCTCATCATCAAGATTGCCATGTCACGCATCTTTTGAAACGTCGTGTCGGAAAGCGTCATTGCTGGAGCAACCGTGATGGAATCTCCAGTGTGGATTCCCATCGGGTCCATATTTTCAATCGAACAGATAATGACAACATTATCGTTCTGATCCCTTAAAAGTTCCAATTCATATTCTTTCCAACCTAATAAAGCCTTATCAATCAAGACTTCGTGAATTGGCGACATTTCTAAACCATAAGTTAGTTTTTCGTCAAATTCTTCTTTAGAATGAACAAAAGCAGCTCCAGTTCCGCCCAAAGTAAAAGAAGGACGGATTACCAACGGAAAACCAAACTCTTGGGCGATTTCTTTTCCTTTTAGGAAAGAAGTGGCCGTTTTTGCTGGTGCTGTTGGCACATTGATTCTTTCAAGCAATTGTTTGAACTGTTCTCTGTCTTCGGTAATATTGATGGCATTGATATCCACACCAATTAATCTCACGCCAAAATCTTCCCAGATTCCTTTTTCATCCGCTTCAAGACACAGGTTCAAGGCCGTTTGTCCACCCATTGTTGGCAAAACAGCATCAATTTGTGGATGTTCTTTTAAGATTTCGATGATTGATTTCGTCGTCAATGGCTTCAGATACACGTGATCTGCCATTGATGGATCGGTCATGATCGTTGCAGGATTCGAATTAATCAGAATTACTTCGATCCCTTCTTCCCTGATGGAACGAGCAGATTGAGAACCTGCATAATCAAATTCACAGGCCTGACCAATAACAATTGGACCTGATCCTATAATTAAAACCGATTTGATGGAGTTGTCTTTTGGCATGTTGCTTTTTGTTTAAGGTTTAAAGTTTCAAGTTGTGGGGTAAAACTTTAAAAAGTAGTTAGGTTTTATTCTTAAATTATCGCTGTCTGTGGTAACGTTAAACGTTAAACTTCAAACAAATAACTTTATTTAATGAAAAGGTATAAAAAAAGGCGGTACTAAAATAAGTAACGCCTTTATTTATTTTTCAATAAACATTATTTTTTGTGTCTTGGTTCGCAAGATACAGTCAGTTTATGTCTTCCTTTAGCTCTTCTACGAGCTAGAACTTTTCTTCCGTTCGGAGATTCCATTCTGTCCATAAATCCGTGTTTATTTCTTCTTTTTCTTTTCGATGGTTGAAATGTCCTTTTGCTCATTGCTTTGTATCTTTAAAAATCGTGATTTAATTTCTATGTAATTGTTTCTGAGATAATGTTCCCTAAAAACCGAGTGCAAATATACAAAGGTTTTTTTTTCTGACAAGTAGTTTTATAAAAATATTTTTAATTGATTTTATTACCTTTGCAAACTCATATAAAAAACTAATTATGTTTCACAAAAATATTAAACTCATTTTAGCCGGACTTATTATTGCTACTGGTATTTGGCAATTTACAGAAAGTAATATCGGGAATGGAATTTTCCTTTTGTTATTGTCTTTAATTTTCATTTTTCTATACTTTAAAAATGAGTTTATCCTTTTGGCTTTCCTAAAATTAAGAAAACAAGATTTTCCAGGTGCTCAAAAATGGCTGGCCTATATCAAAAATCCTGAAGCTTCATTGGTTAGAAAACAACAAGGCTACTTTCAATACCTTCACGGATTGATGCTTTCGCAAACCAATATCATGCAAGCGGAAAAGCATTTTAAGAAAGCTTTGGAACTTGGTTTATCAATGGATACCGATAAAGCGATTGCAAAATTAAACCTTGCTGGTGTAGCGATGACGAGAAGAAGAAAATTGGAAGCAACTAATCTTTTGAACGAAGCTAAAAAATTAGACAAGCAAGGACTGTTGAAAGACCAAATCAAGATGATGAAGGAACAGATGAAGAAAATCTAGTGTTTAGTGTTCAGTCGCAGTTTTCAGTTAAAAAAGAAAGCTTTCAGTTTCCTGAAAGCTTTTCTTTTTAATATCCACTCAATGGAATTTCAATCTCGTATTTCTTTTTAGAAGCATTTGTTAATTTTTTATCCCTCAACCACGGATTGTGAATCTTCAAAATCTTATAGTTGATGCCTTGTTCTTTTGCGAAAGCCGCCAGATCCGTCACGGAAGAATCAACAACCACTTTCTTGGTTGGAATTCCTTGATACAATTCTTCTGGAGCTACATTAAAATCATAAAGTGATGGATTTTTCATAATTTCCTTCAAAGCCAGAATCCTGAACACATAACGATGCGTTTCATCGGTCAGCAATAAATCATAATAATTAGAAACGCCTTGGCTTGTTATTTGCTTGTTCACGCCAGCCAAACCACCATTATACGATGCCGCAGCCAATGTCCATGTGCCTAATCTAGATTTTGCATCCAGCAAATAACGGCAAGCCGCTTCGGTGGATTTTTCCAAATGATAGCGTTCGTCCACTTCATCGTTTACTTCCATTCCTCTTTCTTTTGCTGTGGCAGGCATGAATTGCCAGAAACCTTTTGCTCCAGCAGAAGACGTTGCATTCATCAGGGCACTTTCGGCTACAGCCAAGTATTTAAAATCGTCTGGAACGCCGTGTTTTTGCAAAATGGGTTCTATAATTGGGAAAAATCTATTGGCTCTTTTTATAATCAAAAGTGTGGATGCATGAAGATTAGAATTTACCAACAATTCCCTATCAAATCTTTCTAAGACGTCCGACACTTCTAGAGGTGTAGTTTCGCCAGCAAAATCTACGCTTGCCGGAAAATATCTTTTAGTAGTTTTAGTAGTTTCCACGTTTTTGATTTCTCCCGAAACCGCGTGAATCAAAGCGCCACTTGTTATTACAATTGCCGCTATTATTCCTGTTCTTTTTATCCAGTTCATTTTCTTTTCGTTTTTATTGTTATTTGTAAATCTATCTAATTCTATTTGCTATTCCAAAATTATTTTGGGTAAATTTTCGTTGAGCCATTTGAATTTGCTCAAGATCATAATGTGAGTGCCTCCTTTAATAGTTATGCAGTTTTGTATGTTTTTTATCGGAAAAACTTCGTCCATATCTCCATGAATGTGAACCACTTTTGTGTCAATTTCTGTTCTTTCCCACATAATCATTTGCTCGATTGCCCAATCCAGATAGACTTTTTCCCGCATCGATAAATATTTTTCATACAACTTCAATCGTTGCTGGATGGCAGTTCCAAAAGAAAACTTCGACAAAACCTCAACATTTTTCATCAAACCCGTTGGAACAAGTTTGTAGGCCTTCGTTGATTTTGCAAATTTCATCCTCAAAGGAACTTCCACATTGCACTTCACACTGGAAATGATGATCACTTTCCTTAACTTCAGAAATTGTGCCATTTCCTGAACCAAGACACCTCCAAACGAAACACCAACCAAAACTGCATTTTCGTGCGTTACAAGCGAAGCCATTCTTTTGGCATATTCCTTTAAAGTTTCGTTCGGAATTGGCATTTCCCAATCCAGCAAATGCATTTCGAAGGTGTCTTCCGGCAATTCTATTCGTTCGAAAATCAAGGAACTTGCAGCAAGTCCGGGCATAAAATAAACGTGAATCTTTTGCATCAAAATTGTTTTAACGGTATGATAACAGCAACCTCTGTGATTTATTACGAAATTTGTATAAAATTACTTTTTTTCTTGGATAGAACTTCATCCATACTTTTAATTTATCAATAAATTATGACTACACAATTATACAAATCCAACGAAAGAGGAAAGGCTAATTTCGGTTGGCTGGATGCTAATTTTTCTTTTTCTTTTGGAAATTATTTCAACAAAGATAAGGTTCAATTTGGAATGCTTCGGGTTTTAAATGACGACACGATTGCAGCAGGAATGGGGTTCAGAACTCATCCTCACGAGAATATGGAAATCATCACCATTCCACTTGAAGGCGGATTGAAACACCGTGACAATATGGGGAATGAAGGCATTATTGGCTTTGGTGAAGTTCAGGTTATGAGTGCCGGAACTGGAATTTTACATTCTGAAATGAATGCAAGTGATGAAGAAAGAGCCAAAACGTTACAGCTTTGGGTGTTTCCTGAAACGCAAGATGTTGAACCAAGATATGACCAAAAATCATTTGATTTGGCCAGCAAAATCAATACCTTTGTAACCGTTGTTTCACCAAGAGATAAAAATGACGGAAACGCACTTTGGGTGCATCAGCAGACTTTTTTCAGTCTTGGGATTTTTGAAAGCGGAACATCCGTAAATTACAAGGTCAACATTGCTAAAAATGGCGTTTACCTTTTTCTTATTGAAGGGGAAATTGAAGTTGACAATCAAGTTTTGAACAAAAGAGATGCAATGGGAATTACCGATTTTGAGAATTTTGAAATTACAATAAAACAGCAAGCAAAAATACTTTTAGTAGAAGTACCAATGACACACGAATAATTATGGAGATGCAAACTATGGAAATTAAAGACAATACTTTCTCAAGACAATTTGAGACGCTGGTGGACGGAAAGTTGATTTCGTTGGAATACTCGTTCCAAGAGAAGAAAATTTTCCTAACGCGGTTGAATGTTCCTGAAAATTTTGAAAACGAGGAATTTATTACTGATTTTCTAAAAAACATTATGGCCATTGCCGAAGAACGAAAATTAAAAGTGGTTCCGATTTTACCTAAAATCGCCGCTTTTTTCAGGAAAAACCCAGTTTACAAAGAACTACTTCCTCCGGGAATTAAAATCTAAATCTAATTTCAAAAAGCTTTTACTTGATTGTAAAAGCTTTTTTCTTTTAGGAGAAATTCTTACTTTTACCTAATGCCATCAGAAGAAACCACCCAAAAAGTCATTCATTTTTTTGAAAATATCGAAAAATACTATGGCTCCAAAACCGAAATCACCGAAGCCTTGTGTAGCGAAACCGATAATTTTGATACACAATTAACAACTTGGAATTTATCCGAGTTTACCTTGATCCGTTCGGCTTATCGAAATGCTGGTGCGAGATTCATGATGGAAGGTGAAAAAATGTATTATGAAATTTCGGCCAAAATAATTGTGAATTTCAAACAGCCCGGACGAAATTCATTTGAATTTATCGAACAATATAGTGAGAGCGTTTTTAGGATTACTAAGATTAAGTTTCATTATAAATATTGAGTTTTTTGATTCTCAAAAAGCAATTTCCAAAATACAATTTCCAAATAACAAATAAGCTCCAAAAACAAAAATCCAAACCTTGGCGATATGTAAAGATTTGGAATTTCATCCCGAAACTTCGGGATCAGAGAATTGAAATTTATTTGTTATTTGAAAATTGTATTTTGGAATTTCACGCAAAAGCCTTCAAAAACTCCATCCTTACACTTCCATCTTCATCAATTCTCGTAAGGTTTATTTCGTGTAAAGTATTCACCAATTCAGGATTCCAAGGTGTTTTTACTTTTACGTAGTTTTCTGTAAATCCATGGATATAGCCTTCCTTGTTTTCGCCTTCAAAAAGAACGGTTCGGTTGGTTCCTATTTGGCTTTCATAAAAAGCACGACGTTTTTTAACCGAAAGTCCACGAAGCATCTTGCTCCTTTTGGCTCTAACATTTCCTGGAACTACTCCATCCATTGTGGCAGCTTCTGTATTTTCCCTTTCGGAATACGTAAAAACGTGCAGATAGGAAATATCCAAATCGTTCAAGAAATGATAGGTTTCAAGAAAATGCTCGTCGGTTTCGCCTGGAAATCCAACGATAACATCAACACCAATGCAAGCGTGAGGCATCACTTCTCTGATTTTATTTACCCTTTCGGTATAAACTTCTCGCAAATAACGACGTTTCATTTTCTTCAGAATATCGTTGCTTCCTGATTGTAGTGGAATATGAAAATGTGGTACAAATGTTCGGCTTTTTGAAACGAATTCGATGGTTTCGTTTTTCAGTAAATTGGGTTCGATTGAAGAAATTCTCAAACGTTCAATTCCTTCTACTTCATCCAGTTTCTGAACAAGCTCGTAGAAAGTATGCTCGTGTTTTTTATTTCCGAATTCGCCTTTTCCGTAATCGCCAATGTTGACACCGGTTAAGACAATCTCCTTTATATTTTGTTGTGAGATTTCCTTTGCATTTTGCAATACATTTTCTAGAGTATCACTTCTGGAAATCCCACGTGCTAACGGAATTGTGCAATAGGTACATTTATAATCACAACCATCTTGCACTTTCAAAAACGCTCTGGTTCTGTCGCCAATGGAATAACTTCCTACATAAAAATCGGCTTCCGAAATTTCGCAGGAATGAACTTCGCCCATATCATTCTTGGACAAATCGTTGATGTAATCGGTAATTTTGAATTTTTCAGTAGCTCCCAAAACCAAATCCACTCCGTCAACCGCAGCCAATTCTTCCGGTTTTAGTTGTGCATAACACCCAACAGCGGCAACAAAAGCTTTATCGTTCAACTTCATTGCTTTTTTTACTACTTGCTTGAATTGCTTGTCGGCATTTTCGGTAACCGAACAGGTATTGATGACATAAATATCAGCAACTTCCTCAAAATCAACACGATCAAAACCTTCGTCTTGAAAATTTCTGGCAATTGTAGAGGTTTCAGAAAAATTCAGCTTGCACCCCAAAGTATAAAAAGCGACTTTCTTTTTGTTTTCCATAATAAAGCTTAATTAATGAAATCGTTGTCAAAAAATTAAGGTTGCAAATTTACATACAATTTTTAAGATAGAAAATGAATCTTGGTTTTAAATACAATCCGCTGAAGTATTGACATTAAACAAATTACACTTTCGTGGAAGTTTTGCTATTTATGTTTATGCCAAACGGGAAAGATACTCGTAAAAGGAAACATCTTTGTCGATTTCCATTTTTCTAAAAATTCTTTCCTTTCGTTTTCGGCAGGCTTCCTGGGTGATATTGAAAATGGTACCGATTTCTTTGAGACTCAAATTCATATACACATAACAAATAAATCGGGTGTCATTGGAAGACAGATTCGGATGTTTTTCTTTTAAAGCGGATAACAAACCTTGGTTAACCTCTTCAAAATGAACAATAAAAGTATCCCATTCTGCATCGGTTTTCAAATGATCCTTCAAGGTCTTGATGTGGGTTTTTAGTTTTATATTTTGCGAAACTTCTGGAAGTCCTGACAATGAATCAACGATTTCTTCAATCATTTCATTTCTTCCGGAAAGATATAAGGCTCTTGCCGAAAGCTTCCTGTTTTTCTGTTCAATTTCATTTTTCAAGGTTTCCTGCTCCAGAAGCGCTTCGTTTTCTATTTCCTTTACGTGTTTTTCTAAAAGAAGATTCTCGTTCTTTTCCTTCTCCAATTCAAGTGCTATGATTTTTTGTTCCCTTTCGGCTATGATTTTCTTCTGCTCTTGTTTGATCGACCTGTTTCTGTATGTTCTATAAACGCCAAAAAGCAAAACCACAAAAATCAGGATTGCTGCAATAAATATTTTCCTTTCGAGATTTGATTTCTCTAATTGGGAATTTAAATCGTTTTTGTAATTCTGGATTTCAAATCTAACCTTATTGGTTTCATAGAGTTTGGCATTGTTTATTTTGGCTAATGAATCTCTAATTTTAAGTACCTCATTCTTTGATTCAAAGGCATTCTTAAAATCATTAATTTCAACATATGCTTCAGAAAGAGAATCATATAAATCTAACCTTCGTTCTAATTCTTTGGTGTCTTTGAGTGCTAATTTTATATAGAATATGGATTTTTCATAATTTTTTTCAACCCAATAAACATGTGCCATTTTAAAAAGTATTGAAGCCTTGTTTTCTTTGTCGCTGTCATTTTTAGTTTTCGCATACAGTTCTACTAATTTTTGTTTTGCCTGATCCAGTTTTCCTTCAAAAATTAGACATTCAGCAAATGTAATTTCTGCAGCTATAACGTATTTTTGATTATTTTTATCTTCTCTAAGTATCGTTAAGGCTTCTTCAATATATACTTTTCCTTCTTTATATTTTTTTACGCTGTTTTCGGTCTTTGCTAAATTAATAGCATATAGAGCTACTTTTATAGAATTGCCTTCTTGTTTTGCAATGTGATATGCCTTTAAATAATACTCCTTGGCTTTTGCAAAGTTTCTTTCCATTGCATATAGCACTGCAATATTGTTTAGCACAACCATTTCCCGAGTTGGATCAAGGTGCTTTATCGCAACCGTGTAGGCATCCAAATAATGATTCAGTGCTTCAACATATTCTGACAAATTCACATAGATAATCCCCATGCTATTTTTAGTTTCGAATAGCTCTACGTAATAACCATTTTTTTCGGCAATCAGTTCCGTTTTTGTAAAATATTCTAAAGCGACTGAATAATTTCCTCTATCCATAGCAACATAGCCTGAATCAAGTGTTTTTTTACATTGATCAAGTGTTTGTCCTACCACAGTCAAATTAGAGATTAGACAAAAAAACAGGGTGAAAAATAACGATTTTATATTCATAATTATTTTTACTTGTCCATAAATACAAAATCCTCAAACATTCATCTTTATAAATGTTTGAAAAATTTCTAAATATTTTATTTCACAAATACGAAGCTAATCTATAACATAAATTTTAAAAAAACGTATATTAAATTATCCTTTAACAATAGAAAATTATATGGTTTAAAAGATTGACTTATAAACTTTTCATTTCTATTTCCATTTTATATTAACTTTACGAGATAATTTTTGTCCAAAAATATATTGAATGAAAAAACTCATTTGTTTTATCTCCCTTCTTGCACTTTTTAGTTCTTGTTCTGATTCCAAAAAAGAAAATCAAGATCATTTGGTTTTTCGTTACAATGAAGATGGAAACATTACCTCTCTTGATCCTGCATTTTCTAAAATTCAAACCAATATTTGGGCTTGCAATCATCTTTTTAACGGGTTGGTTCAATTGGACGACAGCCTGAATGTCAAGCCGGATTTGGCAAAATCATGGAAAATTTCTGAAGATGGAACAACTTATACCTTCATTTTAAGGAATGATGTTTATTTTCATAAAAGCGTCTATTTTGGAAAAGACAGCACCAGAACTGCAAATGCCAACGATTTTGAATATAGTTTTAATCGATTATTAGACGAAAAAATAGCCTCTCCCGGAAGATGGATTTTGCAGAATGTTGAAAAATTTTCAGCTTTAAATGATACTGTTTTCGAAATAAAACTGATAAAACCGTTTCCTGCTTTTTTAGGATTATTGACCATGAAATATGCTTCGGTTGTTCCGAAAGAGGTTGTTGAAGCTAAAGAAAATGATTTCCGGTCAAGTCCAATTGGAACTGGTCCTTTCCAGTTTAAACTTTGGGAAGAAAATGTGAAATTGGTCCTACGCAAAAATCCACTCTATTTTGAAAAAGATGAAGACGGAAATCAATTGCCTTATCTAGAAGCTGTTGCAATTACATTTTTACCAGATAAGCAAAGTGGGTTTCTGCAATTTGTTCAAGGAAAATTGGATTTTATTTCAGGATTGGATCCTTCCTATAAAGATGAAATTTTGACACAAAAAGGCGATTTGCAGGAGAAGTATAAAAACGATGTCAACTTGATAACTGGACCTTATTTGAACACCGAATATTTAGGTTTCAGGATGGATGGAAATGACAAAACGGTTCAGGACAAACGTATTCGCCAAGCGATGAATTATGGTTTTGACAGAGCAAAAATGATTATGTATTTGCGAAACGGCATGGGAACTCCAGCTACAAGCGGTATGATTCCGAATGGCTTGCCGAGTTTCAACAATTTCAAAGGGTATGATTATGATGTTGAAAAGGCGAAAAGCCTAGTTCAGTCTTACAAGAAAGCTACTGGAAACAAAAATCCGCAGGTTTTTTTGAGCACCAATCCTTCCTATATTGATATTGCAGAATTTTTACAGCGGGAATGGCAGAAAATTGGCTTGGATGTTCAGGTGGACATCAATCCGCCATCGACATTGAAACAGGCAATTTCTACGGGAAAAGTTTCGTTTTTTAGAGGAAGTTGGATTGCCGATTATCCGGATGGGGAGAATTATCTGTCGCTTTTTTACAGCAAGAACTTTGCTCCAAACGGTCCTGATTATACGCATTTTAAAAATGAGGAATTCGATAGATTATATGAACAGGCATTCAAGGAAACGGATGTTGCAAAACGATATGCGTTGTATCAGAAAATGGATGCTTTAGTGATGGAAGAAGCTCCTGTGATTCCTTTGTTTTATGACAAGGTTGCTCGTTTTACAAGAAAAAATGTGAACGGTTTAGGGATAAATCCGTTGAATATGTTGGATTTGAGACGCGTGAAGAAAGACAAAGAATAGCGACAATATTGGTCCCGAGCGATTCTAAAGTTCAAAGGGATTTTCCTCTAGCCCTGATGTTAGGGAAAAGCCTTTGTTGGCGGGGTTCGCCAACAAAGCTTTGGAAAGACAGCAGGAAAATGGATTACAAATACAAAAATGTGATTCGCTCCTTAACGAAACATAAAAGGGATTAATTTTCTTTGGCTTGTTGGTTTTATGGTAATTTTTAGTAAATTAGTCTTCTCAAAAAATTAAAATATTTCAGAAAAAATGAAAGATAAAATCATTATTGCCTGTTTGCTTTTTATGTCGAGCTTTTTTATGAATGCTCAAGGAAAAGTTCAGGTTAGAACGCTACCAAAAGAAGGAACCGAGTTTTTGGCGACACATTTTAAGGACCAGAAAATAAAGAGCATCTTTAAGGTTCCGGTGGACAAAAAACATAAATATGAAGTTACTTTAGAGAATGGAACCGAAATTGAACTTACCGACAGGGGAAGATGGCAGGAGGTTGAAGGAAACAATAATCCTGTTCCGTACAGCTATTTGAAACCAGCAACGGTTACGTATATAAAAACAAACTACGGAAACCGCAAGGTTGTTGAAGTAGAGAATGGTCCGAGGTTTATTTTTGTAAAACTAGACGATGGAGTGAAATTGCAGTTTGAAGCGGAAGGGAAATTCAATAGAATTTATACGGAGGATTAAAACCGGATTTCATAAAAATATAAAAGGCTGTTTCTTTGTTGAAACAGCCTTTTTTAATTATTCTTTTCTCCACTTTTTAGTTTCTTCGAAAACGTGTTCTAGGATTCGGCTTTCCTTTTCATCGAATTCAACGTTTCGTCTTAGCATTACTAATCGTGCGGTTTCAAAGGCTTTTTTTGTGATGTAGGTTGTGAATCCTGAGGCTCCTCCCCAAGAGAAACTTGGAACGAAGTTGCGAGGAAATCCGCTTCCGAAAATATTTGAGCTTACTCCTACTACCGTTCCGGTGTTGAACATCGTGTTGATGCCACATTTGCTATGGTCGCCCATCATCAAACCGCAGAATTGAAGGCCGGTTTTAGCAAAACCTTCGGTTTCGTAGCTCCACAATTTCACTTCCTCATAGTTGTTTTTCAGGTTCGAATTGTTACTGTCGGCTCCGATATTGCACCATTCTCCTAAAACTGAATTTCCAAGAAATCCATCGTGTCCTTTGTTGGAATATCCAAAAAGAACTGAATTGCTTACCTCTCCTCCAATAACTGAATGAGGCCCAACGGTTGTGGCTCCATAGACTTTTGTAGCAAGTTTTACTCTTCCTGATTCGCATAAAGCAAAAGGACCTCGGATTACGGAACCTTCCATGATTTCGGCATTTTTACCGATATAGATTGGACCTGTTGAAGCATTCAAGGTTACGAATTCAAGCTTTGCTCCTTCTTCTATGAAAATATTTTCTGGTGCTATTACGTTTACGGTTTTAGGAATTGGCTGTGATTTTCTGTCTTCGGTCAATAATTCAAAATCTTCTCGAAGTGCGGCATCATTCTTTTGAAAAATATCCCAAGTGTGTTCGATTGTGATGCAATCGTCGTTGTATTCTATAACATCATAGGTATCGAAATCTACTTCTTCTTGTGAATCTTGCGTGAAAAAAGCGATTACTTCTTCTCCTTTAAAAACAGCTTGATTGGGTTCTAGATTTGAAACCAATTCGGCTAAAACGTCATTTGGCAAGAAAGAAGCATTGATCATTACATTTTCTTCCAACTCTACCATTGGAAATTTTTCAGACAAATATTCTTCTGTCAAACTTGTAGTGGTTGAACCCAGATATTTTTCCCACTTTTCACGGATGGTTAAAATCCCGACACGAATATCGGCAACTGGACGCGTGAAAGTAAATGGAAGTAAGGCGTTTCTAACCGTTCCGTCAAAAAGTATATAGTTCATTTTAGAAGTTTAAAATTTAACGTTCAAAGTTACAAAGTTTTGGGCAGGATAAAAATAAAAAAAAGCCCTCCAAACTGGAAGGCTTTCTATATTGTAAAACGGTTAAATAATTACTTAACGTGTTTTGCGTATTTAGTTTTGAACTTGTCAATACGTCCTGCAGTATCGATAAGTTTAGATTTACCTGTGTAAAAAGGGTGAGAAGTTCTAGAAATCTCCATTTTTACAACTGGATATTCTACACCTTCGTGTACGATTGTTTCTTTAGTATCAGCAGTAGATTTTGTAATAAAAACCTCTTCGTTTGACATGTCTTTAAACGCTACTAATCTGTAATTCTCTGGGTGAATTCCTTTTTTCATCTTAAATCTCTTTTTATTTGTTGGTTATAATTCGCTTTGAAGCTTTTCTTTTTTGACCGAAAAGGTATAAACTCCTTATAACTTTTTGTTTTTACTTTATTATTTTGAGTTTGCAAATTTACAATTATTTTTCAATAAACAAATCTTTAGCTTCTTTTTTTTAAAAGATTATCTCAAATGATTTTCTACTATGTAAATGCGGAATTAGTATATTTGTAGATTATTTTGAAAATACTTCAATGACAGACATTATTAAAAAAACGGGATTCAGCATCGGCCTAATCTTAGGAGTCCTTCTAATCCTACTTTCCAGTTATATTTATTTTCTAGATCTCGCCTTGCTGACAAATGTTTGGGCTGGTGTTTCTACATTAGCCTTGACTGTTATATTCGGAATCATTTCGATTGTAGTTGTCAAAGGAAAACTAGATGGATTCATTACTTTCAAGGAGGCTTTCTCAGGATATTTTATTACAATTCTAACAGGAAGCCTAATATCGTGCTTTTACCTGATTCTACTTTATAACTTCTTCCTTTCAGCCGAAACAAAAGAAGCCATTATTATAGCAATGCGTGATTTTGACGTCAGTTTATTGGAGCAAAACCTGATGCCTCAAGAAAATATTGACAAAACTTTAGAAGTCTATAAAACCTTCAACCCGTTTTCTATTTCAACTGTTTTAACCTCTTTCATCAAATACCTTTTAAGAGATTGCCTTATCGGATTTTTAGTCGCCTTAATTTTTAGGAATAAGAGAACATTATAATATGAATCTATCCATAGTAATACCACTTCTAAATGAAGAAGAATCGTTGCAGGAACTCCATAATTGGATTGTTTCGGTAATGAAAACAAATAATTACACCTATGAAGTTATTTTTATTGATGACGGAAGTACTGATAATTCATGGCAAATAATAGAACGTCTTTCATCTGAAAATCCAAGTGTAAAAGGTGTTCGCTTCCTAAAAAACTTCGGGAAATCTCAAGCTTTACACGCTGGTTTTGCTCGTGCAAAAGGCGATGTTGTCATCACAATGGATGCCGATTTGCAGGACAATCCTGAAGAAATTCCAGAATTGTACAATATGATCATCAACCAGAAATTCGATTTGGTTTCCGGTTGGAAAAAGAAACGCTATGATTCGGTTTTTGCAAAAAATCTACCTTCAAAATTATTCAATTGGGCAGCTAGAAAAACATCTGATGTTGAACTGAATGACTTCAACTGCGGATTAAAAGCTTACAAAAATATTGTCGTGAAAAACATCGAAGTTTCCGGCGAAATGCACCGTTATATTCCTGTTTTGGCAAAAAATGCAGGTTTCGGAAAAATAGGCGAGAAAGTTGTGAAGCATCAAGCCCGAAAATACGGTGAAACCAAATTCGGAATGGATCGTTTCATCAATGGTTTCTTGGATTTAATCACGATTTGGTTCCTTTCAAGATTCGGAAAAAGACCAATGCACCTGTTTGGAGCTTTAGGCTCTGGAATGTTCATCATCGGCTTTTTTGCCGCATTGTTTATAGGTGTCAATAAATTAATTCGTTTATACAACGATTATCCTACAATGAAAGTAACGGAGAATCCTTGGTTTTTTATATCTTTAACTACTATGGTTTTAGGAACCCAACTATTCTTGGCGGGATTCCTAGGCGAAATCATTTTAAAGACCAAAAGCAATGAAGGACGATATAAGATATCAAAAGAAGTAAATTTATAAATCAATTTTAATACAAGTGGATTTAGACATTATTAAAAATAAAATTTACGAAATTAGAGGTCAAAAAGTAATGCTTGATTTTGATTTGGCCTTGTTATATCAAACTGAAACAAGAATTTTAAAACAGTCGGTGCGAAGAAATAGTAATAGATTTCCAAGTGATTTTATGTTTCAATTATCAGAAGCAGAAATCAACCAAATGGTATCACAATCTGTGATACCCTCAAAAAGTAATTTGGGTGGAGCTTTTCCTTTTGCTTTTACAGAACAAGGAGTAGCAATGCTTTCAAGTGTTTTGAACAGCAACAAAGCTATTGAAATTAACATTTCAATAATTAGGGCTTTTGTGACTATCAGACAATTTACATTAACTTACAATGAATTAAAGGGAAGAATTGAAGAAATAGAAAATCAGTTTCCTGATATTTACAAAGCATTAAATTATTTGGTAGATAAAGATGCCAATAAGAATAATGATACGGATAGAACAAAAATCGGATATAAAAAATAAGATTTATAATCGTTTAAAATTTATTAGAAATGCACATCGAAAAACACATTTTAGACCAAGTAAACGAATGGCTTACGCCAACATTTGATAACGACACACAGGAGAAAATCAAGGAAATGATGACTTCCTCTCCAAAAGAATTAGAGGAAAGTTTTTATAAGAATCTTGAATTCGGAACTGGCGGAATGCGTGGTGTAATGGGGGTTGGAACAAACCGCATCAACAAATATACGTTAGGAAAAAACACGCAAGGACTTTCTAATTATATGCACCAAGTCTTTCCTGGAAAGAAATTGAAGGTGGTAATTGCTTACGATTGTCGCCACAACAGCAATTCATTAGCAAAAGTGGTTGCCGATGTTTTTTCTGCAAATGACATCCAGGTGTACTTATTTTCAGACTTACGTCCTACTCCAGAATTGTCTTTTGCCTTGAAACATTTAGGTTGTCAGGCAGGAATCGTACTTACTGCCTCACATAATCCACCAGAATACAACGGTTATAAAGTGTATTGGGAAGATGGCGGACAATTGGTTCCACCTCAAGATGGCGAAATCATCAAGCTTATCGAAGATTTGAAATACGATGAAATCAGGTTTCAAGCCAATGAAAATCTAATCAAATATATCGATAAGGAAATTGATGATGCCTTCGTAAAATCATCCATCGAAAATGCAAGTTTTGATACTTCGGCTTCCGCCAAAGACAATCTGAACATCGTTTTCACTTCCTTACATGGAACTTCTATAAAATCTGTACCGCAAACTTTGGAACAAGCAGGTTATAAAAACGTGCATATCGTTCCGGAACAAGCAGAGCCAAATGGCGATTTCCCAACGGTTAAATCTCCAAATCCTGAAGAACCGGAAGCTTTAACGATGGCTTTGGCTTTGGCCGATAAATTAAATGCTGATATCGTTATTGGAACCGATCCTGATTGCGACAGATTAGGTGTTGCCGTTAGAAACAATGAAGGAAAAATGACGTTGCTAAACGGAAATCAGACAATGGTTTTGATGACCGCTTTTTTATTGGAACAATGGAAAAAACAGGGCAAAATCAACGGGAAACAATTCGTTGGTTCCACAATCGTTTCAACTCCGATGATGCTTGCTTTGGCAGATGGTTATGGTGTTGAATGCAAGGTTGGATTGACAGGTTTTAAATGGATTGCAAAAATGATCAAGGATTTTCCTGAATTGCAATTTATTGGAGGTGGCGAGGAAAGCTTCGGGTTTATGGTTGGCGATGCAGTTCGCGACAAGGATGCCGTTGCCGCTACATTATTGATTTGCGAAGTTGCCGCTCAAGCAAAAGCCAATGGAAGTTCTGTTTATAAAGAATTACAAAACCTTTACGTAGATTTTGGATTTTACAAAGAACATTTGGTTTCCTTGACTAAAAAGGGAATTGAAGGTTTGGCCGAAATCGGTCAGATGATGATTGATTTACGCTTGAATCCTTTGAAAGAAATTGCAGGACAACGAGTGGTAATGGTGGAAGATTATAAAAATTCAACCGCCCAAAATCTTTTTACAGGTGAAGTTGAAACAATGAGTATTCCAAAATCGGATGTGTTGATTTACTACACCGAAGACGGATCAAAAATCGCTGCACGACCAAGCGGAACTGAACCAAAGATAAAATTCTATGTGAGTGTGAATGCTCCACTTGACAAAGTTGAAAATTTCAGTAAAGTGGAAGCTGAATTGGATTCTAAAATTAAAAATATAATTGTTGCTTTAGGAGTATAATAATGGACAAAAGCATCATTAACGACAACCCTAACCTATTAAACTCAATTATTGGTTTAATAGATACAACGCGTCATAATGTTGCCAAAACCGTAAATCAAGAATTAACTTTTTTGTATTGGAATATCGGCAAATACATCAACCAAGCAATTTTAAATAATACTAGAGCCGATTATGGCAAAAAGATAATTCCTTATTTGAGCATTGAACTTACACATCTTTATGGAACGGGTTTTAGCAAACGAAATCTTCAGGGTTTTATCAAATTAAGTGCTGTTTTCGAAGATGTTACAATTTTGCAGACACTGTCTGCAAAATTGAGTTGGTCTCATTTATACAATCTTATTTATATTGAAAACCCCATAAAAAGAGAATTCTATATCCAAATGGCAATTCATGAAAGATGGAGTGTCAGAACCTTACAGGAACGAATGGATAGTTTGCTTTTTGAACGAACCGCTATCAGCAAAAAACCTGAAGAAACGATTGTTCAAGAGTTGAAGACGCTAGAAGCTGACAAAAAAATAAGTCCTGATCTAGCTTTTCGAGACCCTTACTTTTTAGATTTTTTGGGACTTCGTGACACTTATTCTGAAAAAGATTTAGAAAGTACGATTTTGGCACAACTTCAATATTTTATTACTGAAATGGGAAGCGAATTTGCTTTCCTTGCACGTCAAAAAAGAATTACGATTGATAATGAAGATTTTTATATCGATTTGCTTTTCTACCACAGAGGATTAAAGCGCTTGGTGGCTATCGATCTAAAAATAGGAAAATTCAAAGCTGGATACAAAAGCCAAATGGAATTGTATCTGAAATGGCTAGAACATAATGAACAAAAAGAAGGAGAACATCAGCCGATTGGACTAATTCTTTGCAGTGAAAAATCGCCAGAACAAATCAATTATTTGATGCTCGACAATGACGAGCATATAAAAGTAGCAGAATATCTAACCCAATTACCCGATAAAAAACTATTGCTGGAAAAATTAGAAAAAGCCATTGCAATAGCAGAAAACAATACCCGAAAATAATGGATGACAATATAAAAAAAATTATTCCCTTTGCTAGAAAATATGATTTTCATATCGCATGGAACATCATTCACAATGTCCTTTATGCTTTATTTGGCTCAATAGGAATGCTAATGATTTTCCCTGTTTTGAAAGTGCTTTTCGGAAAGGAAGATAAAGTTACTAAATTACCTGAATACAAAGGTTTGGTTCATATTGATGATTATTTAAATGATACTCTCTTTTATTATGTAAGCCACTTTTCCGAAACTTATGGGGCTAATTACGCCTTGCTTTTAACAGTTTCATTGGTTGTAATAACTTTTTTATTCAAAAATTTATTTGGATACTTAGGCTTACAACATCTTACAAAGATAAAAACGGGTGTACTCCGTGATTTACGTGAAAAAATGTTCAAAAAAATCATTGAACTTCCGGTTCCTTATTATTCAGAAAAACGAAAAGGAGATGTAATGGCCAGAATGCTGGGTGATGTCAACGAAGTTCAAAATTCCTTCTTTATGATTTTAGAACTAATTGTAAAAGAACCTCTTACCATTTTATTTTCTTTAATTTTTATGATAAATATAAGCTGGAAACTGACTTTGTTTGTTTTTGTTTTTATTCCAATATCCGGATTTATCATTTCTAAAATAGGAAAATCATTAAAAGGAAAATCAACCAGAGCTCAACAAGAAAACGGATTCCTAATTTCTGTTGTTGAAGAAACTCTAACAGGTTTAAAAGTTGTAAAAGGTTACAATGCCGAAAATTTCTTTTCGAACACTTTCAATGGCTCAATTAATAGACTTTATACATTATCCAATAGCATCGGAAAGAAAAACAACTTGGCATCTCCAATGTCAGAATTCTTGGGAATAATTGTAATTTCTATCTTGCTTTTTTATGGCGGGAATTTAGTTTTGGTTGATAAATCTTTGGACGGTTCTTTGTTTATAGCCTACATAGGTCTGGCTTATAACATCTTGACTCCAGCAAAAGCAATTTCTAAAGCATCTTATCAGGTTAAAAATGGTTTGGCCGCAGCCGAAAGGGTTTTTGAAGTTTTAGAAGTAGAAAATACTATTCAAGATAAAGTTGATGCGGTTGAATTGCAGGATTTTAAAAATGAAATACACTTAAAAAACATCAATTTTTCTTATGGCGAAGAACCCGTTTTAAAGAATTTCTCGTTGACAATTCCGAAAGGAAAAACGGTAGCCTTAGTTGGACAATCCGGAAGTGGAAAAAGCACAATTGCCAATCTCTTGACCCGTTTTTATGATGTAAACAATGGCGAAATCCTCATTGATAATCATAATATAAAAGATGTTACAATGAAATCCTTGCGTGATTTGACTGGTTTAGTAACACAAGACAGTATTATGTTTAACGGCACCATCAAGGACAATATCCGACTTGGAAATCTAGATGCAACAGATGAAGAAGTCATCAATGCACTAAAAATTGCCAATGCCTACGAATTTGTAAAAGACCTCCCAAAAGGGATAGAAACCAATATCGGCGACAGCGGAAACAAACTTTCTGGCGGACAAAAACAGCGTCTTTCTATTGCGAGAGCGGTCTTGAAAAATCCTCCAATTATGATTTTGGATGAAGCAACTTCAGCTTTGGATACTGAAAGCGAACGATTGGTTCAGGATGCTTTGGAGAACATGATGCAAAACAGAACTTCGGTTGTAATCGCTCACAGACTTTCAACCATTCAAAAAGCCGATAAGATTGTGGTAATGCAAAAAGGCAAAATTGTAGAGCAAGGAACTCATGATGAACTTCTGGCTTTAAAAGGGACGTATTCTAAATTGGTTATGATGCAAAGCTTCGAATAACCTAAATTTTTTATTTTCTTAATTCAATCTTTAACTGGTTTTGACATTTTTATAAGTAATTTTAGAATATGTATATAGCCGACAAAAATATCAAACTCCCTGAAGATCCCAACACCATTGTTTGGAAATACTTGGACTTGTCAAAATTTGTCGATTTATTGCTCTATCGGAAATTGTTCATGTCGCGTTCTGATAAGTTTGAAGACCAATATGAAGGCACTTTCAGCGAACCGACTTTCGAGGAAATCAAGAAACTATCCATCAATAATCCCGGATTTTTAGAATATTATAAAACCCATCGCAAAAATGTGGTCATCAGCAGTTGGCATATCAACGAATATGAATCGTTTGCCATGTGGCAGATTTTTACCCAAAAAAGCGAAGGTTTGGCGATTCAATCAACTTTAGGAAGGATTCAAAATGCTTTGAATGCTGATATTGAATATGAACAACACATTGGCGAAGTAAATTATATCGACTACAAAAAAGAATATATTCCGTTTGACAACACCTTTTTTCCGTTTCTTTTCAAACGGAAAAGTTTTCAATATGAACGGGAAATCCGAATCATTTCCGATTTGACTTCCCATAATTTAGAAATCGACAACGGTCTAAAAATTGACGTGGATATTTGCAATCTTATCGAAAAAATTTATATTCATCCAAAATCCGAAAACTGGTACAAAAAGCTCGTCATTGATTTGGTAGAAAGACTTGGTTTCGATTTTACCATTGAAAAATCAGATCTTGAAAGTGATATCTTGATTTAATTTTCAGTGGATTGCATTTCAATTGAAGTATTTTTTTAAATTTACCTCAACCAAATCTGCAAGATGAAACTAGAATTCTACAAGCCTAAAAATAAATTACTCCATCCTTACATGGAAGGCTATTATTTCCTGACCAAAAAGGAAAGTGAACCAACCGTAGAATACCTTACGTTTCCTAATAATTTCAGCATCATATCGGTTTATCAAAACACGGAAATTGAATTTTTAGAGAACAAAGTCGTCATCAATGGAAAGAAAAATAAAGAATTTTCATCGGATTTAATCTGTCATTATAAAAAACCCATCAATGTGGTTTGCAAAGGCGAACTCAATGAAGTGACCTTCTACTTTAAGCCTTTGGGATTGAATGCGTTTCTGAACAAACCTTTATGTAATTTCACGAATGAATTCTTCTCGAACTTCATTCCGTTTGAAGATTACACACCCGAAATGATGTCGATTTTGGAAGAAAAAGAGATGGAAAATAAAAGAGATTTGATTGAAAAATATTGGCTTTCGAAATTGATAGATTTCAAACATCCATTTCTACATCAAGTTATTGATGATTTGACGAATGAAAGTAATGATTATTCGGTTGCAGAATTAGCCGACAAATACAAAACGAGCCGACAAAATTTGAGCAAGCATTTTGAAACACATCTTTGCAAAACACCATCTGATTTCAAGAAAATCCAACGTTTTAGAGAAGCGTTGAAATCAAAAATTGATAAAAAATCAGGCGAAAACCTTACCTCATTGAGCAATGATTTGTTGTTTTATGACCAATCGCATCTCATCAAAGATTTCAAATCACTAACTGGAATGACTCCTAAAGCCTTCTTCAAAAATATTTCCTCTCAAGAAGACGGAAAAATAAATTGGCTTTTCACGCAATAGATTACATTTTTACAATTTTAATCTAAAATATTGGCTTACATTTGTTAAAACAAAAACATAATCAAGATGATTTCAGTAATAATTAAGTTGATTTCGCTATTAGTTTCTATGGTAGTTAGTCTTTTTGAGTACTTTTTCTAGAACTTAGCAAATCGCAGTATGTTTTCTTAAACTGGTTTATAGCTTTCCAGTTTCCATTCTTTGGTAGATAAATCTACATAATAGTAAAGAATCACATCGTTTTTATCGAACTGACCATTTTTGTTGGTGTCTTCTATCGTCCTGAAATAAAGACGATTTTTCGATTCTACCAAATTCCAATCAATCAATTCCTGCATGTCGGGAGAAAGTTTCGTGAAATCTTTTCCGCTAATATCACTGATGTACAATGATTTTATATCACTAACATCTAGCTTGTTATCTTTATTGGTATCCATATCTGCAACAGCATATACCAAAAGTTGGTGTTTGGTTTTATCAAAAATCGTATTCAAGTAACTGGCTGTTTGAATCACCATCTTCTTATCCGTCAACGGTCGGATTTCAGTTGAATCTATGTGTTGGAATTTTAAATTTTGAAGAAAACCGGTAATTTCAAATCGGTTGTAATTTGAAATTGAAAAGCTAACCTTATCTGTATTCGACGAACCGTAGCTTGATTTTGCCCTTCCTTCATAAACCCTGTAATCGCCAATGGGGTGAATCAAATATTTTGTTCCTTCCATTTGGATCGGCAAATCGGCTATTTCGATTTGAGAAGAATCTATAGGTTGAGGTTTTGCAACTGTTGTGGAATCTGTTTTTTCGTAGGTAACTTTTGGTGTCACCACTTCCTCTTTACAGCTTGATAATGCTACAACAAAGAATCCAGCCAGAAGTATATGTAAGTTTTTCATAGTCATCAAAATTCAATTCAAATATAGTGATTTTTAAAACTTCCTTTTAGAATTAACTTATTTATAACCTCGCCGTCAATTTCAAATTGAAGACTCTAGTGGTCAAATAATTCGGAACTCCGTATTGATTTTTAGAATAAACATCACGAACCCAAGTGTTTGTAATGGCATTTTGATTATCAAATAAATTGAATATTTCAAATCCAAAAGATAAATCTTTAAAGTTTTTTAGCCAATGCCCATCGGGTCTTTTTGCATTATTTTCGGTCAAAACATAGGAGAACCCAACATCTGCCCGACGGTAATCACGCAAACGCGACTGATAGACATAAGGATCAGCATAAGAGGGTGAACCTCCTGGCAAACCTGTATTATAAACCAAATTCAAATATAATTTTACACTTGGAATATTTGGCATATAATCCTGAAACAAGATCCCGAACTTCAATCTTTGATCGGTTGGTCGGGCTATAAAACCTTTATTATCAATATTTTCTTCGGTTTTCATATAACCAAAACTCAACCACGATTCGGTTCCTGGAACAAACTCACCGTTCATTCTCAAATCCAAACCTTGAGCAAAAGCCGTTGCATTGTTTTGAGCTCTGTATCGAATTCTAACGTTCTCCAAAGTATAGGGATTCACGTCAGTTAATGATTTATAATAGGCTTCTGAAACCAATTTAAACGGTCGATTCCACATTTTGAAACTATAATCGTTGCTCAAAACGATATGAAAAGATTGTTGTGCTTTTACATCAGGATTAACCGCTCCGTTCATGTCTCTCAACTCACGGTAAAATGGTGGCTGATGATATAAACCTCCGGAAACCCTGAAAACCATATCCTTTTCCCAATTTGGCTTTATGGCAATGGAAGCTCTCGGACTAAATGTTGTTTGGCTTTTACCGTCTAAATTATCGCCTGAAACCTGCCAATTGTGTGCTCTAACTCCAGCATTGTACCAAATTTCGTGCTCACCAATTTCGTCCTTCCTACTCCATTGCAAATAGCCCGAAAGTCGGTCGATTTTTACATAATTTGTTGCTCTAACGTTTTGATACGGAACCAAAGGACCAACATAAGGATTGTAAGGTTGGTCGTTTTCAGGCAAATTCAAAATTGGCGGATTAATTTTAAAACCAGCAGAATCAATAACTTCCCATTCTACGATTCGATCTCGAATGTCTTCTCTTGTATATTTAAAACCCCATTCGATGTTATTTTTTTCTTTTTGATGAATTCCCTTTACTTCTGCATTAAAGATCAAGGCATCCAAATCGTTTCGTGCATGATTGAGCTGAGAACCAATTCCCTCCGAAAAATCGACACTCCCTAAATCATCCGAACCAATATTGGTGTTCACTTCCCCCAAACGGTATTGGGCAAAAATGTCAAAATATTCTTGTTCTGTCGTATGATAGGCCGAACCGATAAATTTCAAGGTAAAATTTTCTGTGGCTTGAAAAACCGATTTAAAAGCTCCGAAATACGTCTTGTATTCATCTTCTTCAATTCCGTCGTATAGCACCAACAATGCAATTGGATTGTCGATTGTTCCAAAATTCGTCTGACGGCTCAAAGGTTCATAACTGTATTTATTCTGCGAAATATTCCCCAGAAAACTCCATTGCCATTTTGTGGAAGGTGTGTATGTAAAATACGTTTGAACATCGGCAAAAGTAGGTCTGAAATTACTTTCGGTTTCTTGGCTGTTTACCAAAAGACTGTTGTCGCGGTAACGAACTCCTGTGATGTTGGTCCATTTTTGGTTGGGAGAAACACCTTCAACCGTGAGACTTCCGCCAAGGAAACTCGCTTCGGCCGAAGCTCCAAACTTGGTTGGAATCCTATAAGTAATATCCAAAACCGATGATAATTTATCGCCATATTTTGCCTGAAAACCTCCAGCCGAGAAGTCAACATTTTCAACCATATCCGTGTTGGTAAAACTCAAACCTTCTTGTTGCCCTGAACGAATTAAAAAAGGTCGATAGACTTCAATTTCATTTACATAGACAAGATTTTCATCATAATTTCCACCTCTAACATTATATTGACTACTCAATTCATTGTTTCCGCTTACACCTGCAAAAGTTTTCAGAATACTCTCGACACCAGGATTTGCAGAAGGATTTTTTCGGATGGTTGCCGGGTCGATGTTTTCAAGTCCTTGAGAACGTTTTCTATTTTTTGTATTGATGACAACATCGCTCAATTGTTCCGCATTTGTTTTCAAGACCGGATTGAATTCGAAGTTTTCATTCGTCTTTAAATTAACAACTTGTGAAGCTTGCTTCAAAGTAATATGGCTGAAGGAAATCCTGACATCCTCATTTGCAGGAACATTCAGCATATAATAGCCGTTTTTATCAGAAGATGTAAAACCATTCGAAAAAGTGATGTTTACATTTTCTACAGGTTTGCCGCTTTCATCCAAAACAACCCCTTGAATTCGGGCCGTTTGTGCAAAAGCACTGAAACTGAAGATAAAGAAAAAAAGAATCAGAAAGGTATATTGTGTTTTCAAGAGGACGTTTTATTATTGTTTTTGACTTCTAAAAAAATGAGTTTCAAAGATAGTAGAATTTCCAACATTATCAGAAACAACGACTTTTAAATCGTTCCTGCCTTCATTGATAAATCGCTCATCAAATTCATGTGTCAGCGTTTTGGTTTTATAATCATATTCAAACAAAATCCACTTTCCGTTGAGATATCCATTATAGCTTTTAATCCCCGATAGATTGTCGCTAATGGTCAGTTTTAAATTGTTTTGCTTGCTGAGCCATTTTCCTTCTGGAATATTTACTTGAGAAATTTTTGGAGGAGTCGTGTCTTTCGCTAATGCAAATTGCCCCAAATTTTTTGTGTAGGAAGTGAAAACGCTGTCTTTAATCTTTGTAAAATTAAAGCTCAAACTTTTGCCGGAAACCGAAGCGATAAACATTTTCTCCTTTTCTTCGGGAGAGAAACTGCTATTTTCAATCGTAACAGTAAAATTTTTATGAACAGGGACAGAATCATCATGAAAGGTTAACGTTTCGTTTTGCACATCAAAATTCAGATAAAAATCGTCATAGAAAGTTCCGGCTGGAACAAAAACCGACATATTGTCTTTCTTATAAATATTATCATTGTTGGCTTTCAAGAAATAATCGGTTTTCTTGACATTACTGGCGATTGTTGGAGCAATTGGCGAATATTGAATTGGAACATTGACCACTACTTTGTTATTGTTGAAATCGGAAACTTCAATCCTGTAATTGTTTGTGAGGTTTGGTTTTACTTCAATCACACCAAATTTCTCATTGGTTTTAATCAAACTCAACGGATAAGGATTAACCATAAACAAACGCTGAATCCTCACTCCCATTTTCTTAAATCTATAAAAATCGAGCAAGGCATTGATGTACCGACTTTCGTCGAAAGCAAACGTATTGAACTCATATCCAAAATGAGGATTTCCGTTTAGATAGGATTGCACTTTGAAAAGTCCGTTTTTATTGTAATTGAAATCGAAGGTATCATAAGCACTGATTCCAAAACCTACTTTTCCATTAACCAACACTTTCTCTGAAACATAACTTCCATCCGCTTGAAGCGAAATATTTAAAGTGATGGGTTGCAACGATTGATTTACAGTTGAATTTTCTCCAACAGGATATGCCATCAAAGTCGTAACAACTGGTTTTTTGGTATCCTTTATCAAAGCGTCAAACCCAAAAAGCAACGGATTAACAGGTTTTTCAGATTCGGTCTCTCTAATTTCAAAATGAAGATGTGGCCCACCCGAACCACCAGAATTTCCAGAAAAAGCAATGATTTCGCCTTGTTTTATTAGCAATTCTTCGGGCTTGAGAAACATTTCGATTTCGTAGGTTTCTTCCTTGTAATGATTGTCGCGAATGAAAGCTTCAATCGTTGGCGAAGCTTTTTTCAAATGACCATACACGGTTGTAAAACCATTTGGATGCGTGATATAAATTGCCTTTCCATAACCAAAAGTAGAAATCTTGATTCTTGACACGTAGCCATCTGCGGAAGCATAAACATTGAGTCCTTCTTTTTGTTGGGTTTTAAAATCCAAACCTGTATGAAAGTGATTGCTTCGCAATTCTCCAAAGGAACCTGAAAGTGAAAGCGGAATATCTAAAGGCGATTTGAAGTAATCTTTAGGATAATTAACTTGAGAAAAAACCGGCATGGCTAGTAGTAAAAAAAGCAATCTGAAAGTCATAGTAAACATTTTTGCTAATATAAAAAAAAGTCGCAATCTAAAATAAAAATCACATCATTTATAACTGGCTATTTTTCAAATTATTATAGCAAATGATAAGAAAATTTATAAAAAACAATTAAAAATATTGTATAATAAAATAGGAATACTAACTTTGTGAGATTAAGTAATGAATATTGCATCAATGAGTGAAATTGCGGAAATTGTTGATACTCTTGAAAATAGGCTTTCGAAACTTTTTACTAAATTGGACAATTTAGAGAGGACTTCGAAGGAGCTAGAACAGGAATTACAAAAATCTGCAACGATCATACAAAATCAATCCCGTGAGATTGAAACCTTGAAAGGAAAGTATGAAACACTCAAGATGGCCAATTCGTTGCTTGGCAGTGAAGATAATAAAAGAGATACAAAGCTTAAGATAAATTCATTAATTCGTGAAATTGATTACTGTATTGCACAGTTGTCTGACTAGTAAATATGGACGAAAAGCTTAAAATTAAAATATCAATTGCCGATAGAGTCTATCCGTTAACGGTGGATATGTCGCAGGAAGAAGGATTGAGAAGTGCTTCGAAAAAAATTGATATAATGATTAAGCAATTCGAAGAAAACTATGCTGTTCGGGACAAACAGGATGTTCTAGCCATGTGTGCTTTGCAATTTGCCTCTCAACTGGAGCAAAAGCAAATTGACAAATCGACAGACAACACGGAAACCAATGAAAGATTACAGAAGATAAATAATTTATTAGCACAATATCTCGACAAATAAACGTTCTTTAACATAGACTAAAATACTGCCTACATTAGTTCATATTTGGTAAACTCAACACTAACAATTTAGAATGAGCAAATCATCGTTACTATAGCAAGCCGTTTAAGTACGGAAGCTTGAACAACGAGTTAGCTCAAAACTTGTCCTTACGAGTTTATACAATCAATCTAATGTAGGCTTTTTTTATATACAAAAACAAAAACAAAATGGACAGTACACTAATTATAGTTATAGTAGGAATTGTGGGTCTTGCGGGAGGTTTTCTTATCGCAAAGATGATGGAAAAAAGCAATGTTTCCAACTTAATTAAGAATGCAAAAAAAGAAGCCACATCGATCTTAAAAGATGCAAACCTTGAAGCCGAAAACATCAAAAAAGACAAGATCCTTCAGGCAAAAGAAAAATTTATTGAGCTAAAAGCAGAACACGAACAAGTAATTCTTGGAAGAGATAAAAAAGTTGCAGAGGTTGAAAAAAGAGTTCGCGACAAAGAATCTTTAGTTTCGAATGAATTGGCTAAAGCCAAAAAGATCAACGATGATTTTGAAGCTAAAACCAAAGAATATCTTTCTAAAATAGAGATGCTTGACAGGAAGCAGCTTGAAGTTGATAAAATGCACAAAAGTCAGCTGGAGCAATTGGAAGTTATCTCTGGACTTTCGGCGGAAGAAGCTAAAAATCAATTGGTTGAAGGTTTAAAAGCAGAAGCCAAAAGCAGTGCAATGTCTTATTTGCAAGATACTCTGGAAGAAGCAAAACTTACCGCTCAACAAGAAGCCAAGAAAATCATCATCAACACAATACAAAGAGTTGGGACGGAAGAAGCAGTGGAAAATTGCGTTTCGGTTTTCAACATTGAATCAGATGATGTTAAAGGTAGAATCATTGGTCGTGAAGGTAGAAATATCCGTGCTTTGGAAGCTGCAACTGGTGTAGAAATTATAGTTGACGATACTCCAGAAGCGATTATCCTTTCTTGTTTTGATCCTGTTAGAAGAGAAATTGCTCGTTTGGCTCTACATAAATTGGTTACTGATGGAAGGATTCACCCAGCGAGAATTGAAGAAGTTGTGGCCAAAACTACAAAACAAATTGACGATGAAATCATTGAAGTTGGAAAAAGAACCGTTATTGATTTAGGCATCCACGGTTTGCATCCTGAATTGATCAAAGTAGTCGGTAGAATGAAATACCGTTCTTCTTACGGACAAAATTTATTGCAACACTCACGTGAGGTTTCTAAACTTTGCGGTATCATGGCAGCTGAATTAGGATTAAACGTAAAATTAGCCAAAAGAGCAGGTTTATTACACGATATTGGTAAAGTTCCGGACACAGAAAGCGATTTGCCTCACGCATTATTAGGTATGCAATGGGCTGAAAAATATGGAGAAAAAGAAGAAGTTTGCAACGCCATTGGAGCTCACCACGACGAGATTGAAATGAAATCATTGCTTTCGCCAATTGTTCAGGTTTGTGATGCGATTTCAGGTGCTAGACCAGGTGCTAGACGTCAGGTTTTGGATTCTTACATCCAACGTTTGAAAGACTTGGAAGAAATTGCATTCGGATTCCATGGTGTGAAAAATGCCTATGCGATTCAAGCCGGTAGAGAACTACGTGTTATCGTAGAAAGTGAAAAAGTTTCAGACGATAATGCTTCTACTCTATCATTTGATATTTCGCAGAAAATTCAAACCGAAATGACATATCCTGGTCAGGTTAAGGTTACTGTTATCAGGGAAACTAGAGCAGTGAATATTGCTAAATAACAAAACTAATTATATAAAAAAAAACGCCTCAATCGAGGCGTTTTTTTTATGCCTTTAATTTAAAAATATCTTGCAGATATCAGCTTCGTTTATTGGTTTGAGGAAATAATCGGAGATTTCATTTTCATAGACTTTAGCCCTATTTACATCTAAAACATCATTCGAAGAAGTTATGAGGTAAATTGGCATCTGCAGATTAAAATCGGCTTTAAGCTTCTTATACTCTTCAAGAAATTGCCATCCGTCCATAATTGGCATGTTTATGTCTAGCATTATCACATCTGGAATATTATTAGTGCTGATTTTCTCCTTGAGAATTTCCAATGCATCCAACCCATTTTCGCAAAAACATGGACATATTGAAATCTCATTTTTACTCAGCAGATTCTTCAAAATAAAGTGATAAATCTTGTCATCATCAACCACAAACACTTTCTTATAATTCTTCATTAAAATAAATTTTAAAACACGAACCTACGTTCACTTTACTTTCCACTTTTATTCTCCCCCCCATTGCTTCAATTTGATTCTTCGACATAAACAACCCAATTCCTCTTGAATTTGGGTGCCTGTGAAACGTTTTATACATACCAAAAAGTGCATCTCCGTTTTTTTCCAAATCAATTCCTAGTCCGTTATCGGATATCGAAAGGACTTTAACGCCATTTGCAGACTCTAAATGATAATGTATTTTTGGTATTCTTTCCGGATGAGAATATTTTACGGCATTTGTCGAAAAATTCAATAAAATACTTTCCAAATAAGCCGGATTGAAATAAACTGTTGCATCATCTGGAATATTAATTTGAATATCAACTTTGTGTTTTATAAATTCATCATTCAACAAATTAATCATCTTTCTTAAATATTGAGACAAATTAAGATGCTCTCTAATGGGCTTTAAATCTGAATGAATATCAACCAATTCCTTAAGATTTTCTATCGTCTCAGTTAGATCATTAGAGTTGGTTCGCATATAAAGAAGACTTTCGTCCTTTATATCCTGATCGGTTTCGGATTCAATTATATCCAAAAGCATCTTGAAATTTCCCGCATGCGATCTCAAATTATGCGATACAATATGTGCAAAATTCAGCAATCGTTTGTTCTGTTCACTTAATATTTCAAGTGTTCTTTTGAGTTCATGTTCCTTTTCAATCTGCCTTGAAATATCAGAATGCATCCCAATAACCCTCAAAGGTGTTCCTAAAGAATCTCGCTCAATAACTTTTCCCTTGCTTAAAATCCATCTGTAAGTTCCATCATTAGTCAGAACTCTTTGAAGGTTTTTATAGAAAGGCGTCTTATTTTCAAAATGATATTTGATGTCTTTTTGATATTTTTCGATATCATCCGGATGAATTCTATTGTCCCATTTATCAATTGAAAGCATGGCATCTTTTTCTTCGAAACCCAACATTTTCATGGATTGAGACGAAAAAAATACTTGATTTGTTGCCACATTAAGATCCCAAATTCCCTCTGAAGTAGCTTGCAAGGCAAACTCATATCGTTCTTCTGAAATTTTTAATTTTAATTCCTGCTTTACATTTTCGGTATTATCGCTAACGCGTCCGTAAAACACAAAATCATCCCCGTGTTTTTCTATTGTGGCATTAACCCTATACCATCTTAATCCTTTTGTTGGGAGGTTGCATCTGAAATCAAAAAACCAGGTTTCAAAATTCAGTTTTGCTTTTTGAATGGAATCCAGAAAAGTATTAAAGTCTTCAGGAATAATTTTTTTCTGAAGAACTTCGATAGTGTTTTGCTCTATTTCGGCTTCCGTTAGTTCAAAATGACTTATGACAGATTCACTCAAAAACGGAAACTTTATGATTCCATTATTGGTAATTGTCATTTGAAAAATTAAATCAGGAATTTGAGACAAGAGCTTGTCATAGAAAACTATCTTCTCTTTCCGTCTAAATGAATCCGGGAATTTATCTAATTTCATGTATTTAATTGGGGCTGAACATTTTGAAAAGACGAAATACTCGTATTAAACGGGTGCAAATTTACGCAAAATTTACATAGGAATCATTTTCTTGGATGAAATGCATTGACAATCTCCGACAAATGTTTCCTATCCATGTGGACATAAATTTCTGTGGTTGTGATTGATTCGTGACCAAGCATCAATTGTATGGAACGCAAATCGGCTCCATTTTCGAGAAGATGTGTTGCAAAGGAATGTCGCAAAGTGTGTGGACTTATGACTTTGTTAAGGTTTATTTTTACAGCCAAATCCTTAATTATGGTGAAAATCATTGCTCGTGTGAGTTGCTTTCCTCTTCGGTTGAGAAACAAAGTGTCTTCATGACCTTTTTGAATGTTGAGATGATTCCTGACCGTATTTCTATAAATTTGGATGTATTTTTCTGTCAATTTTCCAATAGGAACAAACCTTTGCTTGTTTCCTTTTCCTGTAACTTTTAGAAATCCTTCCTCAAAAAACAAATCAGAAATTTTCAACTCGGTTAGTTCTGAAACGCGAAGCCCACAACCGTATAGGGTTTCGAGCATTGCCCGGTTTCGTTCGCCTTCGTTGGAACTCAAATCGATGGCTCCAATCAACCTGTCGATATCTTCGATCGATAAAGTATCAGGCAATTTTCTTCCTATTCTGGGAGTTTCAATTAATTCTAGAGGATTTTCTGTTCTGTAATCTTCAAAAATCAGGTAGCTGAAAAAACTTTTCAATCCGGAAATTATTCTCGCTTGGGATCTTGGATTTACCTGCTTTGAAATTTCGTAAATGAATTGCTGTAGTGTTTCTTCGCTGATTTTTATGGGCGAAATTTCTATTTGATTTTCATCCAAGAAATTACAAAGCCGCTCAATATCAAAAGAATAATTATCGATTGTGTTTTGCGATAATCCTCTTTCGATTTTTAAATAGGATTGATAACTTTTGATGAATGATTTCCAGCTCATGTGGCAAATTACGAGAATTATTGGCAATAAAAAAACCTTTCTGTTCAAAGAAAGGCTTTCTGACATTTCTATAAAAACCACTACAATTCTTATTGCCTTTGATAAACCGAAGCATAAAACCCATCTTCAAATTCTTCTTCATAAACGGTCATTCTAGTATTGTTTTCTGAGAAAAGGACTTTATACTCTTCTGTCATATCGTCAAGCGAAAGTTTATAGATATTTGCTGCACCCATTTTTTGCCATTGTCCCTCATAAATTTCAGTATCAAAACCACAATACATATAGGTAAACTTAAAAGTTCCATTAGAGTTGAATAGCATAAATTCGTCATCGCAAGGTTCATTTTCTGATAGTTCAAATCCTGTTTCATCGAGATCACCGATATATTTCCAATTACCCACAATAACATTACCACCCCCACCTGTGTCTGAACCACTGTCATCCGAACCACATGAAACAATCGTCAAACAGACAATCGTTAGCATAAAAAATAATTTAATTGTTTTCATTTGTTTTGATTTTAAGTTATTGAAACAAAGTTACTTTTACTTAAAACCAATAAAAATACCTAACAGTAGTGATTTTTGAGCATAAAAAAACCACGCTAATTGCGTGGTTTAACTATGGGTCGTTATAAAAATATTAGAACTTAAATCCTAATGAGATTTGAAAGACACTGTTTTTTCCTTCTAGACCTTCTTCATCTTTTCCTAATTCACTCAAGCCTAAATTGTATCTTACTTCCGCAAAAATTTTATTAGTAAAATCATAACCTGCTCCAAAATTTAGACCAAAATCTAATTTATTAAGATTGTCTTTAGCATCCACTTCCAATGCTATTGACTCTACTTCTACTTTATCTTTTGCACCTACTAAAAATCCTATTTGAGGTCCAGCTTGCAGATTAAAACCATTCGCAACATAATATTTTGCCATCACTGGAATGTTCAGGTAATCATATTTTGCAGTAGCTTTAATGGTATAGTTTTCAAAACCATCAGACTCAGTATACTCAAGTTTTGTTCCTTGTTGAGAATAAAGCAATTCGGGCTGAATTGAAAATTTTTCGCTAATTTTAAATTCGACGAAACCTCCAAGATGAAAGCCTACTTTTGATTCTAAATCTTCTTCTACATCGCCAACTATTGTAGCAATATTAAGACCTGCTTTTGCTCCATAATTAATTTCTTGAGCATTTACTAATCCGAAAGTTAAAACCGTAAAAACTGATAGAATAATTTTTTTCATTTTATTTGTTTTTATTAATTAGGTAACAAATATATACGAATTTTCTTTATACCAATCTCATTAGTCGAAAAAAAATCTCACTAAATCCTGATTTAAACGAAGCATTTGATTGCATATTTGCCAACAAAATGTCCTTAAAATAATCCACCAAATTGAAAAAACAAACACCTGAAACAACTATTAATTATAATTTTAGGATATAAAAAAACCACGCAAATTGCGTGGTTTTAAATCTATTAAAGTTGAATTAGAATTTGTAAACAACTCCAAAGCTAATAGCTCTCAAATCGGCACCTAAACCAAATGTACTAGTTTTTTCTGCTCCATCTCCACCATTATCGTTAGAAGTATATCCTAAACCTGCCCAAGTTGCCTCGATAGCCCAATCATTAGATACGAAATAGCTCAAACCTAGTCCAACGTTAATACCAATTTCGTTTGCTTTAAAATCTGCACCTGGCAAATTATTTTTAATTGAGCTATAGTCTAAACCTGCTTGACCGAACAAAGAAAATTGAGAAGCTGGAGTAAAATAATATCTTCCAAATGCTCCAACTGTAAATGCTGAATTATCTACAGTATCAACACCAGCAACTTCTGCTTTGCTAGTTCCAAAGCCTAGTTTTCCACCAATGGCAATATTATCAGTCACAAAGTAACCGAATCTTGGCTCGATTTCAAATCCTGAAGATTTAGCTTCACCTGTTTTGGTAGATTCAATTGATAAAGCTCCTGAAATAAACATTGACCCTTTAGAGAATCCACCATTTCCATTTCCTTCCTGTGCGTTAGCAAAACCGAATGTCATTACGGCTAATGCTGATAAAATAACTTTTTTCATGTTTTTTGTTTTAAAATTGTTTATTCAAATTTATATTAATTTACGGTTGAGATTGAATTGAATTATTTCAGTTATCAACAAAGTTATCAACAATCAAATGTTTTTAAAAACTTCCTTATGCCTTAATACATAAAGCATTTACAATATAATACAATAAAAATGGCTTAAAAAAAGAATAAACTCATTTATAAAATGTTAATAAAATATAGGGGGAAAATTATTGTGTTAATAAAAAAGAGAGCTTTAAATTTTAATACCTTTTAATATAATTTTAATAATTTGTAAGAACTTATTTAGATAATTTTACATAAACTAAAACCCCTAGACATTATGAAAAAGTTATTTATTATGGCAATCCTATTTGTTGCCGGTTCAACGAGCATGAATGCTCAAGGAATAGATTTCGGAGTTAAAGCAGGAGCTAATTTTGCTAAGCTAGACGGAGAAGGATTTGAAGGAGACAACCTGACAAGCTTTCACGTTGGTGGATTGGTAGAAATCAACGTGTTTGAAAATTTCTCTGTACAACCTGAATTACTTTATTCTTCACAAGGAACAAAAGTAGACGGTGTTGGCGATTTTAAACTGGACTATATTTCAGTTCCTGTATTGGCTAAATTCTATTTGATTTCTGATAAATTGAGCCTTGAAGCCGGTCCACAGTTTTCATTTCTAATAAATGATAGTTCTCCAAGCGTAGAAGATCAATTAGAAACAAAATCATTTGACTTTGCCGCACTTGGAGGCTTGGCATTTGACATTACAAATAACGTATTCGTGCAAGCCCGATATGTTGCAGGTTTGACTGACACTTCAAAAGATGCTAAAATTACCAATCAAGTAATTCAGCTTTCTGTTGGATTGAAATTCTAATTCAATAAAAAATATTTAAGAAGCCGTTTCAAAATTTGGAACGGCTTTTTTGTTGCATAAAACTTCAATTTTACTATTTTTACTAAAAAACAAAAATGCAACTCATCATCATCAACGGTCCGAATCTTAACTTATTAGGAAAAAGAGAACCTGAAATTTATGGCAATCAAACTTTTGAAGATTATCTTCAACAATTGCGATTGAAATTTCCAAACGTAGATTTGCACCATTTTCAAAGCAATATTGAAGGTGAAATCATCAGCAAAATACAAGAAACAGGTTTTTCATTTGATGGAATCATTTTAAATGCAGCCGCTTATACTCATACTTCAGTTGGAATTGGAGATGCCGTAAAAGCAATTACAACTCCAGTAATTGAAGTGCATATTTCCAATACTTTCTCAAGGGAGGAATTCAGGCATCATTCCTATATTTCACCCAATGCAAAAGGAGTGATTCTTGGCTTTGGGCTTCAGAGTTATAGTCTAGCAATACAATCATTCCTTTAAAATATTCTATTAAAAGTCATAATTCCTTCGAAAAATATGTAAAATCATGTTAATTAAATTGTAGATACAACCTTTCTATTGATATATTCGTCTTACCATAAAACAATATACAATGAAACAAATCTCTACCCTACTTTTGCTTTTTTCGAGCTTTAGCCTCTTTTCTCAAATTAAAGGAACTGTCACCGACGACAAAAATCTTCCTTTACCTGTTGTTTCTATTTTTGTAGAAAACACTTATAACGGAACTTCATCAAACGAGGCCGGACAATACGAACTGAATGTTAGAACAGCTGGAAAACACACCATCGTTTTTCAATATCTGGGTTATAAAACACAAAAGAAAACCATCAACATTGATAAATTTCCTTTTGTTTTGGATGTCAAATTAGAGGAAGAAAACATTTCGCTTGCGGAAGTGGTCATCAACAGAAAAGAGGATCCCGCAAATGCTGTTATCCGAAAAGCCATTGCAGCAAAGAAAGAAAATGCCGACAATACAGGTCGTTTCAAGGCTGATTTTTACTCCCGTGGAATGTTTAAACTTAAAAATGTTCCTAAAAAATTCATGGGGCAAGAAATTGGAAATTTGGATGGTTCTTTAGACTCAACAGGAAGTGGCATTGTTTATCTTTCTGAAACCGTTTCTAAAATTATGTTTGAAAAACCCGATAATTTCAAGGAAAAAATCATCGCTTCGAAAATCAGTGGAAACGACAATGGTTTTAGCTATAATTCTGCCAGGGGAACCAATTTCGACTTTTATAAAAACACTCTCTCTTTTGGGGCAAACATGATTTCTCCAATTGCAGATAATGCCTTCAGCTACTACAAATTTGTTTTGGAAGGAACGTTCCAAGATGAAAACAATCAAATGATCAATAAAATCAAGATCATTCCAAGACGCGACAGAGAACCTGTTTTTGAAGGTTACATCTATATAGTTGAAGATTCTTGGGCGATTTATGGCGTTGATGTTGATGTGAAAGGATACAGATCGCATCAGGAATTTATGGATGTGATGAATTTGAAACAGAATTACAACTACAATAAAACGACACACATTTGGTCGAAAAACCTTCAAAGCCTTGAATTTACAGCTGGTGCTTTTGGAGTGAAGTTTCTAGGGAAATTTACCCACGTTTTTAGTAATTATGAATTTCCAGATCAATTTGAAAAGAAAACATTCACGAATGAAATCTTGAGCTTTGAAGAAAATGCCAACAAAAAAGATTCAGTCTATTGGAATGCCTACCGACCAGTTCCTTTGACTTTAGAAGAAAGCAATGACTATGTAAAGAAAGACAGCCTTCAAACGTTGAGAAAATCAGAAAAATACTTAGATTCGATTGATGCAAAAGGAAACAAATTTAAAATTTTTGATATCATTTCGGGTTATACTTATAAGAAATCGATAGACAAATGGTCGTTCAATTATGCTGGAATTATGGATTTAGCCTCAACGAGCTACAACACCGTTCAAGGTTGGAACCTGAATTCTGGCTTCTCATTCAGAAAATGGAACGAGGAAAACGGAAAATACACCTATATCAATTCTGTTTTCAATTATGGTTTTGCAGAAGACAGGCTTAGGGTTATGGGAAGCTACTACCACAGATTCAACAATCAGAACTATGCCGCAATCAGTGTTTCTGGAGGAAGCACAGTCAGTCAGTTCAATAGTGCAGAACCAATTTCTAAATTTGTAAATACTGTAAGCTCCTTGTTTTTCAAGGACAATTATATGAAAATTTACAACAAGGAATTTGCCCAAATTAATTATGGACAGAATGTTGTAAATGGTTTGTATTTGAATGGAAAGTTAGAATATGAACAAAGAAAACCGCTTTTCAACAATACTGATTATGTAATTATCAAAGACAGTGATTTGTTTACTTCGAACAATCCGTTGGCTCCGGATGATTATTTGAATGCTCCTTTTGAACAGCATCATTTGGTGAAAGCTTCTCTTTCTGGAAGGATCAATTTCGGACAGAAATACATTTCACGACCTGATGGAAGATTCAATATTAGAAACAATAAATATCCAACAGTGACTTTCAACTACGAAAAGGCATTTGCAGCAACAGATAAAGCGTATGAATTCCAAGCCGTTTCAGGATCAGTCTATTATGACAAAACATTAGGAAACAAAGGAACTCTTTCGATTAACTTGAAAGGTGGAACCTTTTTTGATGCTGATAATATTTCGTTTATCGACTACAAACACTTCAACGGAAATCAAACCCATATTGGAACAGCTGATCGTTATCTGAATGTTTTTAATCTGATGCCTTATTATTCAAACAGCACAAACAAGTCCTACTTTGAATCGCATTTTGAGCACAACGACAACGGTTTCATTATGAATAAAATTCCTTTGTTGAATAAATTGAACACGACACTTATTCTTGGATTCCACAATTTGGCTACAACCGATAGAAAACCCTATCAGGAATTTTCGGTTGGTTTGGACCGATTAGGCTTTGGGAAATTCAAAATGCTTCGAGTTGATTATGTTCGTTCCTACCAAAACGGGTATATTGGAGACGGAGTTGTTTTTGGTTTGAAGTTTCTGAATATACTTGAGTAAGGATAATTCTAAATTCCAAAAAAGAAATCCCAAATTCCAATACTAAAAACTTGGAATTTGGGATTTCATATTTTGGTTTTTTTACTTAATCCTTCGGAAGAAAAATTTCTGCCATCATGCATCTTGCACTTCCACCTCCACAAGCTTCAATAGTGTCGAGGCTTGAGCTTAAAATTTCGGCATGTTTTTCTAATTGCTCGATTTGTTTTGGTGTCAGACTTTGATGAGCAGCGGCACTCATGACCAAATATCGCTTATCGTTTGCTCCTCGAACTTCGAGCATGTTTCCTGCAAAATTATTTACTTGATCTTCGGTAATCAAAATGATTTCTTTTCCATCTTCTTTCAGATTATCCAAAACCATTTTTCGTTCTTTCTTGTCATCGATACAATCTGCACAAATAACTGCAAAAGTTTCGCCCAAACACATCATTACATTGGTATGATAGATTAGTTTTCTTTCTCCATTTACGGTTTGAAAAGCTTCAAAAATGACTGGTGCCAAATCGAAATCTTCACAGAACTCGATAAACAATTCCTCATCTGCTCTTGGCGACAAGGCACAATAGGCTTTTTTATTGGCACGGTCAAGCAACAAACTTCCGGTTCCTTCCAAGAAAAAACCATCGTCTTCTGCTTCTGTATAGTCTACAATATTATCAATCTGGAAACCTTTTTCTTCTAGTAAATCCAGGATTTCTTCACGGCGTTCTTGTCTGCGGTTTTCAGCAAACATCGGATATAAGGCTACGTCAGCATTTTCGTGAAACGAAATCCAGTTGTTCGGAAAAATAGAGTCTGGTGTGTCTGGATTTAAGGTATCGTCAACAACGGTTACATCAACGCCAACATTGCGAAGTTTTTCTACGAAAGTATCAAATTCTTGTTGTGCTTTTGCGTTTACAGTTGCTGGCAAAAGTCCGTCAAGCACTTTCTGATAATAATTATTTACGGCAGTTTGTTCGTTCATCCTGAAAGCTATAGGACGAATCATTAATATGGAATTGGTAGTTTGTTTCATATCTTTTGTTATAAGTTGTGAGTTATATGTTGTAGGTATTCCTTCTAGGTCTTCCAATTTTCTTCAACATATTTTATAAAGTTGTAAATTTTAGCACTTAATTCATTACATCTACCTATTAATTCTTCATGATTTAAAATTACATTGGGATATAATTTAATAATTTTTTCAATGTGAAAAACTGTTTCGAGACAACTCGCCCAAGAATACGTCAAAAATTTTATAAAATCAGCCTTATATCTTTTCCTTCCGTAACCTTCAACAATATTTGTCGGAACTGAATCCGAAGATCTTCTCAATTGGCTTCCTAATTCATACATTTCATATTTAGGCAATTGCAAGGAATAAGCATGCGACAAGTAAAACAACTCTAATCCTAGCTTATATACATCTAAATCTTTATAACTTTTCATAATTTGAGTGACTTACAACTTATAACCTACAACTGACAACTCAACTATTCTCTAATCAAAGGCAAAGTCGAACATCTCAAAAGTCCTTCCTGTTTGGCAATTTCAGCATACGGAATTTCTTCGACTGTAAAACCTTTTTCTCTCAACCAATTGTTTAGTCTCGTAAAGTTTTTTTCGGAAACCACTACATCTGGTGCGATGGAAAATACATTAGAATTCATGTGGTACATTTCCTCTCGTGTAATATGGAACAGATTTTCCTTTCCGAAAATATTCACCAGATACATATAATCGGCTTCTTCACGGAAACCACTTTTATAGATGATTCCTTTGTCGGTTCCAACAGGTTGAAAGCAACAATCTAAATGAAGAGCATTGTCTCTGGCTTCGATTTTTGATTTTACCAAATCGAATTCCTTCACGATTTTATTTGGGAACAAATTTCGGATGTATTCCACACCTTGCCAATTGGTTCTTGCTGTGATATAATCCTTATAATCGCTTCCTTTGTAGGTTCCGATGAATATATATTCGTTCCAAAGCATGACATCGCCACCTTCAATATGCACTTCTTCTGGAGGACGGACCACTTTTTTAGGATCGATTTGATTGATTATGTATTGAATGGCATCCAATTCTCGTTCGCGATCGGGCAAGATATTAGCTTTTATGAAAATATCATCGATAACAAATCCTATGTCTCTTGAGAAGATCTGATTGTAGTTTTCAATCATTTCCGGACGAAAAACCTTCACATCATATTTCTCGAATACTTTGTTGAAAGCTTCCATTTCATTCACCATATCTTCTTCAACCGGATATGTTCCTGCCAGAATATGTTCTAAAGATTTTGGATCATAGGCTTCTTCTGCAGTTGGTGTTGGACCATTGTTTACTGCTGAACCTAGAACAACAGCCCTTAATCTGGATGTTTCGTTTTTTACATTTAATTGCAACATAGCTTTTGGCTTTTCAGCGTCATTTTGTTGACGTTTGTAGGGCAAATATAAAAAAAGGGACTTGATTATTGAAGTTTTCCTATTGGAATAGTAGTTAAATTATCGATTAAATAAAACTTTAAAAATATTCCATAAAAAAACCTCTCGGTTGAGAGGTTCTAAAATTTTAAAAATAGATCTTATCTTTTATCAACTTCCTTAAAGTCTCTTAAAGGATGACCTGTATAAATTTGTCTTGGTCTTCCGATTGGTTCTTTGTTCAAACGCATTTCTTTCCATTGTGCGATCCATCCTGGTAAACGTCCGATGGCAAACATTACAGTAAACATATCCGTTGGAATTCCCAATGCACGATAGATGATTCCTGAATAGAAATCTACGTTTGGATATAGGTTTCTTGATTTGAAGTAGTCGTCGTTCAAGGCCGCTTCTTCCAATTTTTTAGCGATAGCCAAAACCGGATCGTTAACACCTAGAGTTGCTAGAACCTCATCGGCCGCTTTTTTAATGATTCTTGCTCTTGGATCGAAGTTTTTGTAAACTCGGTGACCAAAGCCCATCAAACGGAACGGATCGTCTTTGTCTTTTGCTTTCGCCATATATTTATCTGCATCTCCACCATCTTTTTGGATGGCTTCAAGCATTTCTAAAACTGCCTGGTTTGCACCTCCGTGAAGTGGTCCCCAAAGTGCTGAAACTCCTGCAGAAATGGATGCGAATAATCCTGATTGAGAAGAACCAACCATTCTTACAGTCGAAGTAGAACAGTTTTGCTCGTGATCAGCATGAAGGATAAACAATTTATCCAAAGCATCAACCACAACCGGATTGATTGTGTAAGGTCCTGTTGGCAATTCAAACATCAAACGCATGAAATTCTCAACATATCCTTTTGTATTGTCATAATAGTTCAACGGGAAACCAGAACTCTTTCTGAACGTCCAAGTTGCCAAAACAAGGAATTTACCCATTGTTTTACAAACTGTATCGTACATTTCCTTTTCGTTATCAACATTTACAACTTTAGGGTTGAAGGCTGTCAATGCACTTGTCAATGAAGATAAAACGCCCATTGGGTGAGCTGTTTTTGGAAAACCATCGATGATGTTTTTCATTTCTTCATTCACCAAGGTATATTTTCTGATGTCTTCTTCAAACTGGTGCAATTGCTGTTTTGTTGGCAATTCTCCAAAAATCACTAAATAAGAAACTTCAAGGAAGTTTGCCTTTTCAGCCAAATCCTCGATAGAATAACCTCTGTAACGCAAAATCCCTTCTTCTCCGTCAAGGAAAGTGATGTCACTTTTGCAAGATCCTGAATTTTTATAGCCCGGATCCATTGTTATAACTCCTGTTAAATCACGTAGTTTGTTAATATCGATTGCAACTTCTCCTTCGCTTCCTTCAATTACGGGAAACTCGTATTTTTTGCCATCAATCTCTAATATTGCTGTTTTTGACATAATTGTTTGGTATAATTTATCTTTGATAATAATAATTTAACAAACTTAAGGAATTGCAATTGAATTAAAAAATGAATAGTGCAATGATATCGTTAATTATTGTATAAATTATGCAAATTTGATATATACCACTGAAAATTAAAAAACCCACGGTTATGGCTCCGTGGGTTTGGGTAAAAAAACAGGTTATTGAATATGCCTACTTTTTAATTATTTTTTCAACCTTGATTCCCCTATCAGAATTTATCTTAAAGAAATAAACTCCATTTGCTTTATCGGCAATATCGATAGTTGTTTTACTATCATTAGGCAAATGGGTCATCAACAATCTTCCTTGGATGTCATAGACTTGAATTGAAGTGATTACAGAACTTGCTTCAATATTCACTACATCACGACTCGGATTTGGATAAACCGCTATCGAATTGTCAAACAAATGTTCATCAATAGAAAGATCTTGAAACGTTGTATTGGCATCGTTTGTAAGGATTGGAAAATTATAATCGAAGTAAATATTGGCTTTTTTGGTTACCGTTTCTCCTTCATTTACTGATGATTTCGATCTTACTTTCAGTAGGATATTTCCGTGTCCGTTGGTTTCCAGATTAATGGCCTTGAATATAAATTCGGCTATATTATTATTTACCATCGCTTCAACAGGATGAGATCCATTCAAAAGTTGCAAGCTTGAGAGATCATATTTCGTTGTATCGATTTCTACTTTTACCACTACATTTTCGGCTGGAGCGGTTCCCGTATTTTCAAAATTTACGATGTAATGAAGGTAGTTTCCAATTTCTGATGAGGATAAATTATCGCCTTCAATACAAACAATATCATTTGGATCAAAGGAACCAACAACAGTTTGATTATATGCAAATTGATTGTCCAACGGCAACTCATCACCTGCAACTGGGGTTATTGAAGTGGTAAAGTTTAAGACATCTCCATTATTAACGGCTGGTGTTTCCATAGGTCCATTTACATTAAGCCTAATCACGATGCTTCTGTTTTCAAATGGCATCAGGTTGACATAATTCCATGTAAGTGAATTTATTTCGACAGCATCAGCTATTGGTTCAGCCGAAATAAAATCGGTTCTAGCATCATCAAAAATGAAGTTTACGGCTCCAGAAACCATCTGATTTCCTTTGTTTTTATAAACCACTTTGTATGTTGCATCAAAACCTGGGCGAGCTGGCTCAAGAGGTGCTAAAACCACTTCTATGTCCTGATGCATGCCAACTGCTTGAATACAAAAATTTTGTGTTGCAATATTGTTATCGGTTGTAAAGGTAAAGGTTGATGATGGTGGAGAAAACTCAAACCACGTTGGATTTTCGATATTTGGCGTTATTTCAAAAGTACCTGCATCGGTATAAAAATTATAAGTTCCGTTGATGTTTGTTACAGTTGATCCAATTTCAGTTCCGTCGTTTATGTCAAGTCGGATAAATGGATTTACTTCATCGGCAACATCACATCCATTGTTATTGAAGTCAAAAATAGTGACTCCTGTTATGGTATTGTTGTTTCCACCAGGTGTGAAAGAACAATAGGTGTTGCAAACCGTAGCATTCATACCTGAATTATTCAATTGCGTTTGAATGCTTTCAATTTGTGAAGCATCAGCACAAATATAAGCTAGGTTTGGATTTCCAGAATAACTTAAATCTTGTTCGTTTCTTCCGTTTTTTATGAATAATGTTTCTAGTTGATTGTTGTTGCAATGCAAAACATGCAGAAATGGTGCGTTATTTACATCTAATGTTGTGAGCAAATTGTTATTGCAGTACAAAAAATTAAGCTGGTTCAGATTGCTTACATCCAGAACCGTTGTTTGAGTTCCTGATAATCCCAAAATTTGTAAGTTGGTTAAATTATTTACATTTAAATTAGGAATCAAATTATTAGAATAATCTAAGCGGTTCAAATTGCTTTGATTGCTTAAATCCAAATTGGTTAACTGGTTATTAATACAATACAATTGTTTCAAATTATTGAGCCAAAATACGTTTAGGTTTTCTATTAAATTATAACTACAATCTAACGCTTCAAGATTAGGCGAATTGAATACTTCTAAACTTGTAATTTGATTATTAGCACAAGTTAACGTTTTTAAATTCACCAAAGTACTAACATCCAAACCCGTAAGTTGATTTGCGTTACAGCTTAAACCTTCAAGATTAATCAAACCGCTTACATCTAAGCTAGTCAAATTGTTTGAATCGCATACCAATGATTTTAAATTTGTTGACAAGCCACTTATATTTGAAAGCGTAAGCTGATTATGGGAATAGTCCAGATTGACAAGGCTATTCAAACCGCTTAAATTTAAGGTTGTGAGTTGGTTAAAAGAACAATTCAAATCCGTAAGGCTGGCAAGATTAAGTACATTTAAAGTTACGAGTTGGTTTTGAGAGCAATTTAAAGTTGTAAGACTAGGCAAATCAACTAGATTCAAATTAGCCAATTGATTATAAGTATAGTCCAATACTTTAAGATTAATCAAACCCGTTAAATCCAAACTTGTAATGTGGTTACTGGAACAATATAAATCGGTCAGATTAGTCAGATTACTCACATTTAAACTAGTAAGTTGCTGGTTATTACAACTCAATTTTTTCAGATTGGTCAAACCGTTTACATTCAAAGAAGCAAGTTGCCCTAAATCATTAGATATACCATCACAATATAATTCCTCCAAGCTAGATAAACCTGTAAGATCTAAAGTAGTTAGCAAACTAAAAGCACAATACAATTTCTTCAAATTGGTTAATCCACTAACGTCCAAAGTAGTCAAATGTGCCGTTAGTTGCCCATCAACAACATAACCTCCTGCACAAGTCAATTCTACCAAGTTAGTCAAATTGGATACATTTAAGGCAGAAATTGGATTCGTATCGCAAACTAATTTTTGCAGATTAGGCAAGTTGCTTACGTTTAGATTAGTAATTTGATTTCTAGAACAATTCAGCTCTGTTAAACTGCTTAGTCCCTCTAAACTTAAAGAAGTTAACACCCCATTTTTGCAATCTAACTTTTGAAGGTTAGGCAAACCACTCAAATTTAAAGTTGTCAGTTGTCCTAACGGAACTGAACTGCCATTGACATTCCCTATCACTTTTAATTCCTGCAGATTAGGTAAATTTTGTAACGTTACACTGGTAAGTTCATTGTTATTACCACAATCTAAGTTTACTAAATTAGGTAATCCATTTAGGCTAAAAGTAACGAATTTATTGTAGGCACATGATAGTGTTGTTAGGTTTTCAAGTCCGTTCACGTTCAAGCTAGTAAGTTCGTTTCCTCCACAATACAATTCGGTCAAGTCAGTCAGACTGCTTACATTCAATGAGGTAAGTTTGTTGTTTTCACAGTTCAATTTGATGAGATTAGGAAAACCATTCAGGTTGGTAAGCTGGTTTCCTGAACAATTCAAATCCGTGAGGGCTGTAAGTTCATTGGCGGTCAAAACACTAAGGTTATTGAAAGCGCAATCCAGTTTGGTAAGGCTAGGAAGCTGACTAAGATTCATAGTAGTTGTAAGTTGATTTCCTGAATACAGAATTTCAGCAAGATTTGGAAGTCCACTAACATTTAAACTAACAATTGATGTTCCCAAACAGTTGAGTTTAGTCAGATTAGTTAAATTGTTAATATTTAGAGTTACAAGATTCGGCAAGCTAATGCACATCAAATTGTTCAGATTAGTCGCTCCGTTTACATTTAGGGTGGAAAGAATTTGCATATTAAGGCAGGTCAATGACTTGAGATTAGTCAGCCCGCCAATATTTAACGTCGTTATCAAAGAAGTGGTAATTCTCAAGGATTCAAGATTGCTAAAACCCTCAATACCTGTAACATTAAACACCAATAATTCAGAAATTGCTAAAAGCTTCACTTGTTGTGCTTCGCTTTCTTGAATTTCTCCATCGTTATTAGCATCAATTTTAATCCATTGATCGTCAAAATTCATAGCTTTTTCAACTGTCGGACTAGCCGCCAATAGTTCCGCCTTGAAAGTAGCGTCCGGAATGTTGATGATCTGTGCGTTTGCAAACCCGAAAGTTAACAACAGTAAGAGTAGTATTTTTTTCATTTTTAAAGTGTTTTTATTTAATTGCTGAATTATTTTATAAAGATAATTCGCATTTGCTGATTCATTTGGGGTGAATGAGTATTCGCTGCTTTCAAATTAGAATTCGCTTTACCAATCAAAGTACTAAAATCTCTAAAAAACAAAAGGCAGGCATTTACCTCAATAAATGCCTGCCTTCGCAAACTTATTTTTTAATTACTTTTTCAACCTTGATTCCTTTTTCAGAATATATCTTAAAGAAATATACGCCATTGGTTTTATTCGAAATATCAATACTTGTCTTGACATCGTTTGCCAAGTGGGTCATCAACAACCTTCCTTGCATATCATAAACCTGAACCGAATTGATTGCAGCATCAGCTTCAATTTTCACCAGATTAGAACTTGGATTTGGATAAATTTTTATTGAATTATCCAATAAATGTTCTTCAACAGCAAGATCTTGAAACGTAGTATTGGCATCATTTGTCAGGATTGGGAAATTATAATCAAAGAAGATATTTGCTTTCTTCGTAACCGTATCTCCAGCATTGAGAGATGTTTTTGATCGTATTTTCAAGAGAATGTTTCCGTGTCCATTGGTTTCCAGATTGATCACTTTAAAGATGAATTCCGCTACATTGTTATTCAATCTCGCTTCCAGTGGATGAGATCCATTCAAAAGTTGCAAGCTTGAAACATCATATTTAGTTGCATCAATATCCACTTTCACCACGACATTTTCTGCTGGAGCTGTTCCAGTATTTTCGAAATTTACAATATAATGCAGGTAATTTCCAATTGCTGATGGAGCTTCACTTTCCCCTTCCAAACAAATGATGTCGTTTGGATCAAAAGAACCTACCACGGTTTGGCTAAAATCAAAATTATTATCTGTCCAATTATCATCTGTACTTACATCGATGAATGCATTAAAAGTTAAAATATCATCAATATTTATCGCTGGAGTTTCTTGTGGGGAATTGACATTTAAAGTCACGTCGATACTTCCCGACGCAAACGGTGCTATGTTTGACACAACCCAATTCATGTGTCCGTCTGACTGATTTTGCGGAACAATGGAAGACGAAACAAAATCCAGAACGGTTTCATTGTAGGTGAAATTTACATATCCATCAACCGTTTGATTTCCTTTATTTTTATAAACAAGTTGATAAACCGCATCAAAACCTGGTCGTGCTGGAACAAGTGGAGCAATTACAACTTCTAAATCTGGATGAATGCCATTTGCCGTGATACAAAAATTATTCGTTGAAACGGAATTATTATTGATTGGAAAATCTACCTCTACTGTTGCTGGTGAAACTGTAAAAAGTGATGGATTTTCCAATTGAGGTGTTACTGTGAAAATACCTGTTTCAGATGTATAAAAATTATACTTCCCTAGATTATCTGAAATCTGTACAAAATCAGTTGAAGCACCATCGAGTTCTATACTAACTTTCGTAAATATTGCAGGAAAATCAAGAGCATCACAACCATTTAAATTCAAATCATAACTAATTTTTCCCTTTATCGTGTTATAATCTCCACCAGGAAGAAAAGAGCAATAAGAGCTTACACTGACAGGGCCATTATTGGATTGTATTAAGTAATTAATAAAATTATCACCAACAGTATCATTAACGCAAACAAAGTTTAGAGTATTTGATAGGATTTGATAACTACTCAAATTAGGCCCCCCATTTTTTAAATTTAGCATCCCTAAAGAATCATTATTACTTACATTTAAACTAGTTAGCAATAGATTGTATGATAAATCTATACCTTCTATAGAAGTATCATTACAGCCTACACTTATTAAATTTGGGAAAAGAAAAAAATTAAACGTAGTGAAATTATCTTGAAAGATGGATAGTGAAGTTATACCTGATTTATTCTCAAAACCAATAAAATTTGTATACCCTGGCGAGTAGGCTAAATCTGTTAGATTTATTAAATTTCCAAGATTAAAACTTTCAATTAATGTATTCTCTATATGCAATTTAGTTATACTAATATTCCCACCTAAATTTATATTGGAAATAGTACTACCTCCTACTTCTAAAGATAACAAATCAACATTATTCGCTAGTTGCAATTCTGTTATTGGATTATTACGACATTTTAAATGCTGCAAGTTTATTAAACTACTAATATTTAAAGAATTTAGCTCATTAAGACTGCAATCAATTTCCAATAAATTAGTAAAGCTTTCAATTCCCTGCATTGAAGCTATACCTCCTAATTGAACATCAAGAAAGGAAACAGTTAGCGCTTCTGAATATTGAATCTCACCATCATCATTTACATCCACCGCTATCCAATTTCCGTTCAAATCCTTGGCTATTTCATTGGTAGTACTTGCCGCCAACAACTTCGCCTTAAAATTGGCATCAGGAATATTTACAATTTCAGTGGAATCCTCAAGGGTAACACAACTTGAGAGTATCGCAGTACAGGATGGTATCGATGAACCTGTTACTTCTATTAAACAAATCACTGTATTTGGAGTGGAAATTGGATGTGTGATTGTAACAACTCCTGTGGCATTCAAAACAACCGTAGTCGGAATGCTATCGACACTATAGGTAACATTTGCCGAAGGTGTCCCAGAAATAGTAAAAACAGCTAATTGATCCATTAGAGAATAGTCCGTGATTTCCGCAGTTGGAGCAGGAATAACCGTTACCACACTACTATCTTCATAACTGCATCCTGTTACAAGGTCTGTCACAAGTAATTTATAAGTTCCCGATTCTGTTGTCTGGAAAGCAGTAGTTGTCTCACCTGGGATAGGGGTATTTCCTGAAAACCACTGAAAACTATAAAAACCTGCATTTAATCCTGAATACATAAAAGCAGCAGTTCCTTGACACATTACTACGTCGTCAATATTAAAAACAGGCAAAGGCACAACTTGCATGTGGAGAAAAGTCCAGGCAAAGTTTTCTGGATCCGCTATTTCTTCAACTCTAAAATACGCAGTTGAAGGACCGGTTAGGATCGTATGATTGGCAGGAAATAAAATCAAACTTTCAATATCCTCACTTTGTGCTCCACTCTGGGTTGAATAGTAAGTAATCAAATATTCTGATGGATTCAAGGTTCCTAGAATTTCGGGAACAACGGATGTCAAATCAAAAGTTTCAACGCCATCATTACCAATATCACAAAATGAAAGTGTAGTGGGCTGATTGATCTCTACTTGACCATAGAAACGAGCGGTAATCAACAACAATAAGAGTAAAATTTTTTTCATATTCAGGGTATTTATGAATGCTAATTCAAGGTATAAAGATAATTTTCATTTAGTATCAATTGTGTCTCAATGAGTATTTGCAGGTTTTGAATTAGAATTTACCTAAATCGTCTTCAACAATTCCTGCAACCGTTCTTTTTTTCGTTGCGATATCGGAAGGTTCGAATTATCGGCCATCACTACATAACCTCCATCTTTTTTGATATATGATTTCAAGTAGGAAAGATTAATCAAGTGCGATTGATGGATGCGTTCAAACCCGTGTTCCGTCAGCATTTCTTCGTATTCCTTCAAGGTTTTCGAAATCATAATCGGCTTGTTGTTTTTGATGTAGAACTTGGTATAATTATCCTCACTTTCACATCGAATAATATCGCTGATTTCAAAAAGATGGATCCCATCTGAAGTCGAAAGTGCTATCCTTTTGAAATTATCTACTTTCTTTCTGATGTTTTCCAACAGCAAATCAATATGGGCATATCCGTCGTTTTGCTTCAAAACGTTTTTTATCTTCTCGACAACTTTCTGCAATTCTTCCGGATCCACGGGTTTCAACAAGAAATCCAAGGCGCTAAAACGGAATGCTTTTATGGCATACTGTTCGTGAGCCGTAATAAAAACAATATGCGAAGACGATTTTCCGTTTTTCAACGCCAGTTGTTCCAAGATGTCAAATCCTGTTCCGTCACCAAGTTGGATATCTAAAAAAACCACCTGTGGTTTGAATTTATCCATGGCTTCAATTCCTGTTTTCACCGAATCGGCTTCGCCTAAAATTTGAATTTCTGGAGCATATCGAGCCAGAAGTCCCTTCATTCCGTTGCGTAAATTTTGATCGTCGTCTATAAGTAAAGCTGTAATCATATCGTTATTTATCTATTGGAAATCTTTCAATCTTTCAATCTTTCAATCTTTCAATCTTTCAATCTTTTAATCTTTTAATCTTTCAATCTTTTAATCTTTATTTTATATACTGTATCGGCAATTTCAAAATCACGATCGTCCCCATGATTTCTCCATTTGATGCCACTCGTTCCTCAATTTCTACGTTTGAAGTTTTGGTAGTCATCGCTTCCATCATTTCCAATCGCTTTCGCGTAATGTCCAATGCCATCGATTTGTGAACGGAAACCAGATTTTCCTTCATCTCCTTCGATTTATTAAAGCCAATTCCGTTATCTATAATCTTGCAAACCAAACTCTGTTCTTCTATCGAAAAATCGATATCAATATAGCCTTTTCCTGTTTTGGGAATCAAGCCGTGAATGATGGCATTCTCCACAAAAGGTTGCAACAACAACGGTGGTAAGGCCATATCGTCTTCAAGTTCGCCACTTTTTGTAATATTAAATTCAAATTTCTTATTAAATCGAAGCTGTTCCAATTCCAGATAATTTTGGAGGCTTTCTATTTCCTTGTCCACCGGAATCAGCGATTCTTTAGAATATTCCAAAGTCAATCGCATCAGTTTAGAGAATTTGGAAAGGTATTTTATGGCCGAATCCGTTCCGTTTTGCACAATAAAACTCGAAATCGAACCCAAACAGTTGAACACAAAATGTGGATTCATCTGCAAATGCAAGGCTTTCTGTTCGTATTCTGCGAGTTCTTTTTGCAGGGTCAATGTTTTTTTCAATTGCAAGCGGTTGTAGAAAAGAAATACGATTCCGAAAATCAATAAAATAAAAAGAATTACGAAACCTATCTGTTGCCGGTGGCGTTTTGATTGTTCGTTATAAATGAGTTCTTTCTTTTCCTGCTCTTTTTTCTGAAGGGCTTCCTTTTTATCAAACTCAAAATTCATTTCGGTCCGAACACTGTTCCGGATGCTTTCGTTGTTACTCACACTGTCTTTTGCAATCGTAAACATTTTATAATGAGCAAGAGCTTCGGCTGGTTGGTTGAGCTTGTCGTAGATTTCACTCAATCGTTGCTCGGTGTTTTTCACCTGCTCCATCACGTTGAGTTCTTTGGCCAAAGCCAGTGCTTTATTGGTGGCAACCAAAGCTTCTTGGTATTTTTTTTGCTCCAGAAAAATTTCTCCGATATAATAATAGGAGTCCGAGGCTCCAAATTTGTTTCCGATGCTGTTGAAAATTGCCAAAGCCTGGTTGTAATTCCCCAAAGCTTCATCTGTTTTCCCAGTCTGCTTAAAATACAATCCTAAATTATTATGCAATTCTCCAAGACCAATCTGATTGGGGTATTTTTCGAAAAGTGATTTTGCTTTTGTATAGTATTCAATTGCTTTCGCATAATTCTTCTGATGGAGGTAAATATTTCCAATATTGGTTGTCGTAATTCCAACCGTTTCATCCTTGATTTTCTCTTGGATTTTCAAACATTTGATGTAATAATTTAAGGCCTTGAAATCTTCGCCTTGGGCTTTATAAACAATTCCTATGTTGTTGTAAATTCTGGCAGATCGACCCAAATCATTGGTTTCCTCATAAATCTTGACAGCCTTCAAATGATATTGCAAGGCTTTTGTATAACTGCTTTGTTCCGAAAAAACAATCCCTATACTTCCGTAGGCTCGGGCCAGTCCGTTCTTGATTTCTTTTTTATTTTCTGATGAATTGCTTTCGAGTTCCTTTTCGAAAACCGCTTGGGCATTACTGAAATTTCGCAAAGCTTCGGGATAATTGCCCAAGATGATATTTCCGTTTCCAATGTTCAAGTAGGAAGTTCCTTCGGCAAGTTTGAATTTTATTTTTTTTGATAATTGCAAAGCTTTGTTGGCATATTCTAAAACCAGTTTCGGATCGCTTGACTGGTATTCAACAGCAATTGTGTTTAGGAGTTGGATCCTATCAATATCATTTTTAGAGTTGGTCAAAGCCAATTTAAGACTGTCGATGGTTGAATTTTGGGCAAATGTAAAACCCGAAAAGCATCCGAAAAGAAGAAAAAGGAAAAAGTAGAGTTTTCTCATAGCGAAAAATAACTGCAGATTGCCTAACAAAAATAGCATTTACTTTCCATAAAGAATCAGCCAATTAGAATTTGATGGTTTTGATTGAGAATTTGAAGAACTGCAGAAAATTAAACTGTAATTGATTTGCTAGATTTGGTTTGGATTACGGTTGGTGGAAGTTAAAATCAAATGTCCTATGGACACCTACTTCTGATGCAGCCCGGCTTGAGCGGAAATCCTTTTGAGAGGAGGAACGACGACCAAAAGATTGAGAGCGGAAGACGGAAAAGCTGCCCAAATAAAAAAGAAGGAAACGTCATTTAATTTATTGTCTAACCCATTATTTTTATATAGATTTGTCAACCCTTTAACTAATTCATTACAAATTATGAAAAAAACCACTACCCAATTCTTTACTTTTATTGCCGCTTTCCTGATGCTAATTTCCTGCAACAAAGACGAAGATGAAGCTGGAATTACTTCTTTGACACTATCTGCGACAGCCACAACCGTTCAAGTTGGCGATGGCACTATTTTAACCGTGCTCTCGAACACCAATGTTGACTTGACTTCAGTTGCAACATTTTATGTTAATGACACCCAAATAGCAAGCAATATCTTTGTTCCTGAAACGGCAGGAGAATATAAGGTTGTTGCAAAATACATTGTCGGGGACCAAACCCTGACCAGCAACGAAATAACTATTAATGCTACCGCTGTTCCTATTACAGGAATTACAGTGACTGCTACTCCAGAAATTATTGAAATTGGACAAAATTTCACCTTAGGTGTTGTGGCAAGCAATATGGCACAATTGTCAGCCGGAGTTACTTATTATGTAAACGACACCGCGATTGCATCAAATATTTTCACGCCAACTCAAACTGGAAGCTACACAATCAAAGCTACTTACGATAACAATGGACAACTGCTAACGGCTTCACCAATTACCGTTACGGTAACTCCAGTAATGACCGAAGTGACAATTTTTAATAAAGTGGTTTTTTACGATGGATATGCCGCAACTGTAAGCAATCCGGTTCAGGCTGGAACAATCCGTAAGAGCAATGCCGCTTATGTTACCAAACTCACCCCTACACAAATTGCATCGCTGAGCAATAAGTTGAAACTAAAGGTTACGATTGGTGCTTTGTGCGACAACTATGACAGGATTGGTGGTGTTTTTATAAATATGGTTGATAAGGGAACGGCTTTTACGGTTGACAATGTTACCAAACGCCTTGAAGTTGGCCGTTTTATCACACCTTTTATGAACAAGAATATTTCGCCAAAAGAGGTTGATTATATTTTTGATACTGATAATTTGGCCTTGCTTTTTAATGACCCAGCAATTAACGACTTATATGATTTTTGGATCGAGCTGAATGTTTTTGGAGTGCCGTATGCCGCACAAACGCAAGTTAGCGGATGTCAAGGAAGAATTGATGTTTTTGAAGGAACATTGAAATTTATTTCTACAGATGAAAGCTACGATCACATCAACCAGCTTTTTGTTCCGATCGTAACCTACCAAGAACTGAAAAATTATGACCTTTCTGGTACTGATGTTTTGGGACAAACGGTTAGAACTTATAGTTTCAATGTGGCTTCAAACATTACGAATGCTAAATTGTATGTAATTACTTCTAATCACGGAGCCAATGCCAACGGAGAGGAATACAACAGGAGAGAACATTTTATTTCTTTTGATAATTCGCTGATAGATACTTACATACCTGGCGGAAAATCGTGTGAACCGTTTAGGGTTTATAATACTCAAGGAAATGGAATTTATGGCCCAACTCCAAGAACTTTGGCACAATGGCTTTCGTTCAACAACTGGTGTCCTGGGGATATTATTCCGATCAGGGTTTATGATTTGCAAAATGTAAATCAAGGAAACCACACGTTCAAGATAGAGGTTCCAGATGCAGTTTTTGCAAACAACGAAGGATACTTTCCTGTATCTGTTTACCTTCAGGGAGATCTGTAGATTTGGATTTTATATAAAAAATAAAGCCGATGCAATTACTGTATCGGCTTTGTTTTTTTATTTCAGCTTCTTGAGTGTTTCCATCGTTTTCTCAAAAGAAGTGAGCTTTTCCGAAACAACAGCTTTCAATTGTTCATCGGAATCCAAAAGGATCAAACTGGGCAAAGCATTGGTTTGGTATTTTTCCTTAAAGAAGGCATAGTCCTGATATACCTTAGAATTCATATCCCAATTTCGAGGCATATTTACCTCAAAAATTACAAAACTTTGACTTGCATAATCTATAAACTCTTGGTTTTCGAACACATTCTTTTTCATCTTCACGCAAGGTTTGCACCACTCGGATCCGGTTAAAACAATGAGTATATCCTTGTTTTGGTTTTTGGCTTGCACTTTTGCCGTTTCATAATCCGGACTTTTTTGGATTTGAGCTTGAGAAGTAGTGAAAATAAACAGGAATACGATTTGAAAAAGAAAGTTTGGTTTCATAGATGAATTTAAAGTTTAGCAATTAGGCGAGAACGGAAATAGTATAAATAAATTGTATGTAGATAGTGTAGATAGTTAGTTACTAATTTCATTTTTTAGTTGCCATGATGGCATAAACCATTGGAATCTTATTCTCTAAATGTTCAATTCGATACTTTCTAGGTTCAAATTCAATAGTTTTATTGAAACAGTTATAGGGCGAATAATCAAATTCGTCTAGCGAATTTATTTCAAGGCCGTTTTTAATCAAATTATTAACCACTTCACTGATGCTGTGGTTCCACGTTACATATTCATTTGATATTGGGGCTTGCTTATCGGCATAAGTGCCAGTTTCTGTTTCTACAATTGCACCTGTGTTGAAATAATTATAGCCCACTTTTTCAAAATTATCATCAAACATCCATACTACAGGATGAAATTCAACGAACAAGAATTTGCCTTCTGGTTTTAAAAATCTTGCAACAATTTTTGCCCATTTATCCAAATCGGGCAACCAGCCAATTGTTCCATAACTCGTAAATACCATATCAAACTGTTCGTCCAAATGATTAGGCAAATCATAGACATCACAGCAAATAAATGATACTTCGGCAGTTGTTTTCTTTGCAAGTTCATTTGCACTTTCAATTGCCTTGTCCGATAAATCTACACCTGCAACTTTGGCTCCTAGCCTTGCAAGGGAAATAGTATCCTGTCCAAAATGGCATTGCAGGTGCAAGATGGTTTTTCCACTTATTTCTCCAAGCAAATCAAGTTCAATTTTGTTCAGGGATGTTTTACCTTCAATAAAACCTTTGACATCATAAAATTCTGATTCTAAATGTGCATCGGTTCTATTGTTCCAAGATTTTTTGTTTATTTCGATATATTCTTTTTCCATTATACTTCTTCTTAATATGAAACCAAGTTATAAAAAAAAGAGTTTGCATGGATTATTGGTACCAAAAATTCACAAGTAAAAACTTAACATTGGCGAATCTCTTTAAAGCTTATCTTTGTTAACGATAAATTTACAATTCAATAACGTTAAATAAACTTTATCTATTTAATACAATTTTAAAATACAATTAATGAGAAAAGCAACCCCTACCCCAACACCACAAATCGAAGAAAACAAACCTGAAGCAATTGATAATAATGTTCAAGAAACTCCTGCTCCAGAAGAAATAAAAGAAGAAACTCCTGTTGAATCAAACGAGGAAATCAAAATTGACACTCCAACCGAAGAAGTTGAGTTAACAAATACTTCAATAGAAGAAGTACAAAAAGAAGAACCTTTGAAAAAAGATTCCACTATAAAAATCAAATCCCCTAAAAGAAAGATGAAAATGAAAAAAGACGATAAGGCAAAGGAAAAAGTAAAGAAAGAAAAAGCTAAAAAACTGAAAGCCAAACAAAAGGAGAAGCAAAAAGAAAAAGAGAAAAAAGCCAAGGCGAAAGAAAAGGCAAAAGAGAAAGCTAAAAAAGAAAAGGCAAAGGAAAAAGCAAAGAAGCAAAAAGCGAAAAGCCAAGCCAAGAAAAAAACAAGTAAGAAGAAAAAATAATAGCAAAGTCGATGTTAACGCATCGGCTTTTTTTGTGGAATAGTCTTATTTTTGAATTAAATTCTAATCATGCAAATACAAAAAGCAACCCAGGCTGATATTGATGTTATCCTGACCATAATCGATGAAGCAAGAAGCATCATGCGGGAAAACGGAAACACCACTCAATGGACAAATGGCTATCCTTCAGAAAAAACTATTTTAGAAGACATCAATAATGAACAGGCCTTTGTTTGCCTGTTTAATGATAAAATCGTGGGGTATTTTTGTTTTATGCAAGGCGAAAATCCCGATCCAAATTATAGCCTGATTGAAGGAAATTGGCTCAACAATGATCCTTATGGCGTAATTCATAGATTGGCTTCTGGTCGATCAGTTAAAGGAATTGCTCAAAAAGCATTCGATTTTGCTTTTACAAAAACCAATAATGTTCGGATTGACACTCTACACGAAAATATTCCAATGCAAAACTTCTTGAACAAAAATGGCTTTGAATATTGTGGAGTCATTTATGTTGGTGACGGAAGTCCAAGAGATGCTTTTCAAAAAGTGATTATATAAAAAAGCCCAGATTTTCATCCAGGCTTTATTCATATAATAATTTAAAATTATTTTTTCTTAATCTTAAAAGCATTTTCTCCAGGAAAGTAAGCCGTGCTTCCCAATTCCTCTTCAATACGCAACAACTGGTTGTATTTTGCCATACGGTCAGAACGTGAAGCCGAACCCGTCTTGATTTGACCACAGTTCAAAGCAACTGCTAAATCAGCAATCGTGTTGTCCTCTGTTTCTCCAGAACGGTGCGACATTACAGAAGTATATCCTGCATTGTGTGCCATGTTTACCGCTGCTATCGTTTCGGTCAAAGTACCAATCTGGTTCACTTTTACCAAGATAGAATTTGCAATTCCTTTGTCGATTCCAGTTTTCAAACGTTGTACATTCGTTACGAACAAATCATCGCCAACTAATTGCACTTTATCGCCAATCAAAGTCGTAAGGTATTTCCATCCGTCCCAATCGTCCTCTTGCATACCGTCTTCAATCGAAATGATTGGATATTTAGCCGCCAATTCAGCCAAATATTCAGCCTGTTCTTTCGAACTTCTGATTTTACCACCTTCGCCTTCAAACTTTTTATAATCGTAGTTTCCGTTTACATAAAATTCCGAAGCAGCACAATCCAAAGCAATCATCACTTCGTCGCCAAATTTATAACCCGCCTTTTCAACCGCTTTCTTGATAGAATCCAAAGCATCCTCAGTTCCGCCAGCCAAGTTTGGTGCAAAACCACCTTCATCTCCAACAGCCGTACTCAAACCTCTATCGTGCAATTCTTTTTTCAGGTTGTGGAAAATCTCAGTTCCCATTTGCATCGCATGTGAGAATGATTTTGCCTTAACCGGCATGATCATAAACTCTTGAAAAGCAATTGGAGCATCAGAGTGCGAACCACCGTTTATGATGTTCATCATCGGAACCGGCAATGTGTTACCCGAAACTCCACCAACGTATCTGTATAATGGCAAACCAAGTTCAGCAGCAGCCGCTTTTGCAACAGCAAGCGAAACCCCTAAAATCGCATTAGCTCCAAGGTTTGATTTGTTGTGAGTTCCGTCCAATTCAATCATCGTCTGATCGATCAGGTTTTGCTCAAACACAGAAGTCCCCACCAATTCCTCAGCAATTCTAAGGTTTACGTTTTCAACCGCTTTCAAGACTCCTTTTCCAAGAAATGCCTTTCCACCGTCTCTCAACTCCACCGCTTCATGCTCTCCAGTAGATGCTCCAGAAGGAACAGCCGCTCTTCCAAGCACACCGTTTTCCGTTACCACATCTACCTCAATTGTAGGATTTCCTCTTGAATCAAAAATTTGTCTAGCGTGAATTTTAATAATAATGCTCATTTTTTCTTATTTTTAATTATGAATTACATATTTATATTTACAAATATATCATAAGTTTAGAAATGATTTACCTAAAATTATGAATCTTATCAACTCAAACGATTTAGTGAATTGTTAATCAGTAAAATAGTTAGGAGCGAATCGCTTGGGCGTTTTTGGAATCCATTTTCCTGCTGGAGCCACTCGCTTTATCTCGTTTTAAGAACGAGATAAGAGCTCAAACAATGGCACCATCAGGGCTAGAGGGAAAATTGATTGAACTTTGGAAAACTTCCTAAAAAAATGAATAAAATTACTCGATTATTAAGAAAAATTGGATGACTTTTTAACATTCAAAAGTTAGAAGTGCTATATTTATCTTTTATTTTATAACATCCTAAATGAAATCACAAGCCTACTTCGAAAAAATCCATAAACAAATTGAAATTCGTTTACACGAAGCAGACACAAGTATTCGACTTGCAGTAGCTTGGTTTACAGATCAAAAACTTTTTAACATCATTTGCGAAAAAGCAAAAAACGGAGTTGAAGTAGAATTAATCATCGCTAATCATGAGATTAATCACGAAAGCAATATTGATTTTAGCAGACTGAAACAAAGCGGAGGAAGTTTGTATTGGATTGGTAATGGGTACAAATATGAGGCTTTAATGCACAATAAATTTTGTATAATTGACAATCGGGTTCTTATTACAGGCTCTTACAATTGGACACAGAAAGCAAAATCTAATCACGAAAGTATTACTGTTATTGAGGAAGATGATAATTTGATTTTAGATTTTAATCAGGAGTTTGACAAAATCATCAGTAAATATTTCAATAAAGAAAACATTGAGATTGATTGGGACAAAGTCATTATCCGATTAGAAACACTGCTAAATGTTATTCGATTAGAAGATGAGGAAGACATAAACTATCAGTCTGAAAAAATCAAGAGTTTGTTGCCGAAAAAAGCAACCGATGAAAAAACAACAACAATTCTTTCTATTCTAAACCTCTGTAAAAAAGCAGAATTTAGTAAAGCCGTCAATGCAATACAGGAATTTACAAGATCCTACAAACAAATAACGATTTATAATGATCCAATAGTTCCCGCTTTACAACTTGAAATAAGAGGCTTGGAATTTCAAGTTACCAGTTTAGAAGATGAAAAAACAGATATAGAAAAGCTCATTAATACGTACAAATTACAATACAATCTAGAATTGGGTGATTTGATTAAAAAAATACTTTTTCTAAAAAAACAATTGGCGAAATACGATGCCGAACAAGACATAGAAAATGAGGAAAAACAAAAAGAATATGAAGAAACTTCAAATGATTATGACGACTTTTCGAAATCCTATGAAGATAATTTAAAAGAGCCTAAACCTTTTGAATTAACAGAAGAACAATTAAAAGATTTAAAAACGAGTTATCGTAAAGCCACAAAACTATGTCATCCTGATAAAGTTACGGATGAACAAAAAGAACAAGCACAAAGAATTTTTACCGAGCTAAAAAACGCTTATGACAATAATGATTTCGAAAAAGTAAATACAATACTGGCTAATCTTGAAAAAGGAATTTTTAAATCGCAAGGTGAAACCATTACGCAAAAAGAAAAACTTTTGATGGTTAAACAAGAACTAGAATTAAAAAGAGAAGCATTAGAAAAAGCACTTCATCAACTGAAAGCAAGCGAAGCTTATCAAAAAATCATACAATTAAACGATTGGGAAACGCATTTCCAAACCTCAAAACAAAGATTAGCTAGTATATTGGATACCCTAAAAATGAAATACGAAAGAGCAAGTTATGGAGCAGAATAAAAACCAATTAATTCCGATTAATAATTCTTTAGCCAGTTTTGAAAGACAAATTTCTATTGGGGAGAAATTGTTGGGATTAAAATTAAGTGATTATGAAAAGGAAACAATTAGAAATTTTTTAGCAGAAATAGTTTTAAAATATTTCAGATTCCACATTTCTGAATATTATCCTCTATCAGAAAAGTTAATTGATAAATATCAGGATATTCTATCGTGGAGTGGTTTAATTGCGAATGAAAACATTCTAATTCCAGAATGGTCTGAATGGTCAGAAAATCTAATTTTGAAATATAAAGACAAACTCGTAGGGGAAAATGTTTGGACTTCATTAAGCTTGAAATCTTTTTGGACAATTTCATTAATTGAAAAATACAAAGAGAATATTGATTGGGAATACTTTAGTGGTAATGGTAAAATTTCTTGGAACGAAGAAGTAATCGATAAATATATTGAAAAATGGGATTGGACATTTTTAAGTCAAAATATAAATCTATTTTGGACTTCAAAAATTATTAATAAATATGTTGAATATTGGAACTGGGAATCGTTGAGTAGAAGTTTTAATTTTGATTGTAAACTTGAGTTGATTGAAAGGTATCTTGACAAATGGGACTGGAATTTAATTAGTAAAAATTCTAGATTCCCTTGGAATTTAGAATTAATAGAAAAATTTTCAAAATATATTTATTGGGAAAATAGAATCTATCTCTATGAAAATATTGAAATAGAAGAATCACTCATAGAAATAGAAAATTATTTAACTTCTTCGAACATAAAAGATAGCGATATTTTAGAATTTAGTACCGAATATAATGGAAGGGGATTTGATTATATTCCTATACTAACTAAATCAAAGCTACTTGACTATTTAAGTGGAAATCATAAAATGAATTGGACTGATGAACTAATTGAAAAATATGAAAACAAATGGAATTGGAAAAAAATTTCTATTAATCCAAAAATACATTGGTCAAGTGTTTTAATTGAGAAATACTCCAGTAAAATAGATTGGAAATTAATTTGTTTAAACAATATACCTTGGAATATTCAATTAATCAAAAAGTTTGAATTTTCAGTAAATTGGGAATCGTTAAGCTCAAATCCTATTTTCTATGACAATCACTTAAATATTGAATACTATGCTGACCATCTCAAAAACGATTGTATTTTCTTTAATAAAGATGCAAATAAGTACATCGAAAACCTAGATGAATGGACAAAAAAAAGGTATTATCAAATTCATTCCGAAAAAATAAAAAAATTCAAATTAGATCAAAACTATATTTTGAAAAATAAAACTTTAGTAGATTGGAAAATTTTGAGCAAAAATCAGTCATTTGAATGGTCTGTAAATTTTATTAATTTGTTTATTGATTACTGGGACTGGAAACTTTTAAGTTCAAATAAGTCTGTTGTAACTAATATAGAAATTTTTATGCATTTTAAAGATAAGTGGGAATATAATAGTAGTAGGTGGGAGTTGAGATCTGTAATTAGAGACTATATGATTGAATATATTACAGATGCAGATATTATTAAGATTTTAGAAAAATTTAAAAGTAGTCAATAACAAAACTATCTATTAAAGTGATTAAAAAACTCACGGGATTGTGGTTAAAAAACAACATAACATGGAAAATTCAAAGCTAAACTCATTATTAAATAGAATAAAAAACTTAGATAAAAATTATAACAAAATATTGGTTCCGCCATGGATGAGTAAACAAATTACTTCCTATATGTTGATAAGAGAAGATTTGTTCTTTGTAAAAACTAATGCTGAATTACTTATTAATTGTAAAAATAATAAATTAAGAGTTGAACATACCGAAGAAGCATTGTGGTATTCTTTGATTATAATATATGGAAGATGTTTCAGTAATGCTACAAAAGGTCAAAAAGTGAAGTTAGATAAAGAAAAACTCTTTAGTGCTAATGATTTAAATAATAATCATTTACTTACTCACAATAAATTAATTGACATTAGAAATAATTTTATTGCCCATCGTGGTGATAATGAAAATGAAATTCCAATTGTATATTTAAAACTTCCAGTAGATGAAATAGATGAAACTTACCAGCCTGAATTTGAAATAGTTTCTACTAGATACGTAACTGATAGTTTTGAATTCTTAGAAGAAATAGTATTATTAATAAATTTTTTAATTCCGCAAGTAGATATGAAATTAAAAAAATGTGGTGAAAAATTAAAAAAAGGTTTATTCAGTCTTGAAAAAGATTTATTGTTAAAACTAACGATTAAAATATAATAAAACTACCTTCTCATACGAACACCGAAGATTTTAAATAAACCATCTTTAGCATATCTGATAGCAGTTTCGTCAAAAAATATTTCATCGGTAGTCAAATTATCCTCTGCATATTCATTAAAGTACTTTTCTGTTTTTGGCACAACCATCCAAACATACTCAACACAATCTTTGAAAAATGGATTTTCTTTTTGAGAATTTTTAAAATCTAATGCTTCTTGATAATCCATAGTAATAAAGTTTAAACGAAAATAATAAAAAGAATTTATAGAAAATGCTAAACTATTTCAGAAAATTGTCCGACACCAGAAAAATCTCCCTGGATTTTAATTAGTCTTTAAGTGAAATGATATTAATTGTTTTTTTGCCGAAAATACTAAAAAAACCTGCAAATCATCAATTTGCAGGTTCTCTATTTAGCGTTGTATTCTTTCTATAAACTCATCAAACAAATAGCTTGAATCGTGTGGTCCAGGACTTGCTTCCGGGTGGTATTGTACCGAGAAACAATTCTTGTTTTTCATTCGCATTCCGGCAACCGTACCGTCATTGATGTGAAGGTGTGTGATTTCGAAATCGGGATGTTTTTCCAGTTCTTCCCTGTTTACGGCAAAACCGTGGTTTTGAGAAGTGATTTCTCCTTTTCCCGAAACTACATTCATCACCGGATGGTTGATACCTCTATGTCCGTTGAACATCTTGAAAGTCGAAATTCCATTGGCCAAACCAATCACTTGGTGTCCCAAACAAATCCCGAATAAAGGTTTATTGTTTGCCAAGATTTCCTTTGCGACTTGGATGGCTCCATCTAATGGTTCTGGATCGCCAGGACCGTTGGAAAGGAAGAATCCATCTGGATTGAATTCTGCCAAATCGCTGTAAGTTGCATCGAAAGGGAAAACCTTGATGTAGCAATCTCTCTTGGCGAAGTTGCGAAGGATGTTTTCCTTGATGCCTAAATCGAGTGCTGAGATTTTATAGGTTGCATTTTCGTTACCGTAGAAATAAGGTGCTTTTGTCGAAACTTTTGAAGCCAATTCAAGACCTTTCATATCGGGAACATCTGCCAACAAAGCTTTTAATTCTTCTATAGATTTTCCATCGGTAGAGATTACGGCATTCATGGCTCCATTGTCGCGGATGTAGCTTACCAAAGCTCTTGTATCGACATCTGAGATACAGATTAGGTTTTGCTTCTTGAAATAGTCTTCCAAGCTTCCTGAAGCATCTGGTCTTGAATAGTTAAAGCTGAAATTCTTGCAAACCAATCCTGAAATCTTGATTGAATCTGATTCTACTTCCTTATCGTTCACACCATAGTTTCCGATGTGTGGATTTGTAGCTACCATAATCTGACCAAAATAGGATGGATCAGTAAAGATTTCCTGATAGCCTGTCATTCCCGTGTTGAAGCAAACTTCGCCAAAGGTTGTTCCTTCGATTCCGATTGATTTTCCGTGAAAGATGGTTCCGTCACTTAGTAAAAGGATTGCTTTTTGTCGTGTTGTATATTTCATTCGTTGTAGCTATTGTTTTTTATAGGTCTCATGGAACTCCGCTTCGCTTCGTTTCATTATTTGTTGTTGTCTTGTGTAGTTGTAGTTACGGTTTGCAAATTTAGTTGTTTCGCCTAAAGGTTGCAATTTTTAAAAGCCTAAAGTTTAAAAGTATTCCTTTTGTTTCCTTTTAGCCCTGACTGGAGGGAAAATCCTTTTTATTTTTTTTCTTTAAAAAAATAAAAAGATTTGGAAGGAAGGCAGGAACATGGATTCCAAAAATGCCCAAACGTTTCGCTTCTGAACAAAAAAAAAGGACAAACTAATAAAAGTTTATCCTTGATTTTTATTGAATAGTGAATTTCATTATTCAGCTGTTTCAGTGTTTTCAGTTTCAGTAGCTGGAGCTTCTGGTGCTTGAGCTTCAGGAGTTGCTTCAACAGCATCTTTCTTTGCTTTACCACCACGACGGCTTTTTGCTTTCTTAACTTCTTTTTTACCACCGTTGTATAGTTCGTTGAAATCTACTAGTTCGATCATTGCCATATCAGCATTATCTCCTAAACGATTTCCAACTTTTATGATACGTGTGTAACCACCTGGACGATCTCCAACTTTTGCCGCTACGTCTCTGAACAAGTCAGTTACTGCATATTTGCTGCGTAGGTAAGAGAAAACGATACGACGGTTGTGGGTTGTATCTTCTTTTGATTTTGTTATAAGCGGCTCAACATATTGTTTAAGTGCTTTTGCTTTAGCAACAGTAGTGTTGATACGTTTGTGCTCGATTAGAGAACAAGCCATATTAGACAACATTGCGGCTCTGTGACCTTTCTGTCTGCTTAAGTGATTGAATTTTTTTCCGTGTCTCATGACGTGTTTTTTTAAACTTCATCTTGCTTCAATCCGCTTTGGAGAGCAAAATATGAAGCTATTTATTCTTTATCTAATTTGTATTTTGCCAAATCCATTCCGAAGGTTAAATTCTTCACTGCAACAAGTTCATCAAGTTCAGTCAAAGATTTCTTACCGAAATTACGGAATTTCATCAGGTCATTTTTATTGAAAGATACTAGATCTCCAAGTGTATCAACTTCAGCCGCTTTCAAGCAGTTTAATGCTCTAACTGAAAGATCCATGTCAACAAGCTTAGTTTTAAGCAATTGTCTCATGTGCAATGATTCCTCATCGTATGATTCAGTTTGTGCGATTTCGTCAGCCTCAAGTGTAATTCTTTCGTCAGAAAACAACATGAAATGGTGGATTAGAACTTTTGCTGCTTCAGTAAGTGCATCTTTTGGATTGATAGAACCATCAGTTTTGATTTCAAAAACTAATTTTTCATAATCTGTTTTTTGCTCTACACGGAAGTTTTCAATTGCATACTTCACGTTCTTTACCGGAGTAAAGATTGAGTCAGTAAAAATTGTTCCAATCGCTGCATTTTGTTTTTTGTTTTCCTCTGCAGGAACGTACCCTCTACCTTTTTCGATAGTAAGTTCTATATTAAGGTTTACTTTGCTGTCTAAATTACAGATAACTAGTTCTGGATTTAGGACTTGGAAACCTGAGATATATTTTTGAAAATCGCCAGCAGTAAGTTGGTCTTTACCAGATACAGATATTGTAACTGATTCATTATCTACATCTTCGATCTGACGTTTGAAACGTACTTGCTTAAGATTAAGAATAATTTCTGTAACGTCTTCAACAACTCCTGAGATAGTAGAAAATTCGTGGTCTACACCTTCAATTCTAACAGATGTAATTGCATATCCTTCTAAAGCAGATAGCAAAACTCTTCTAAGTGCATTACCAACGGTCAATCCGTAACCAGGTTCTAAAGGTCTAAATTCAAATTTACCTTCAAAATCGGTTGAATCGATCATGATAACTTTATCGGGCTTCTGAAAATTAAATATTGCCATAATTTCGACTAAGTCAATTATTATTTGTTGTACAATTCGACGATTAATTGTTCTTTAATGTTTTCTGGAATTTGCAATCTTGCAGGAACAGAAACAAAAGTACCTTGTTTGGTATCGTTATTCCAAGTAATCCACTCGTAAACATGACTAGAATTTGATAAAGAACGTTCGATAGCTTCTAAAGATTTAGATTTTTCACGAACAGCAACAACGTCACCTGGTTTTAGGTGGTATGAAGGAATATTTACAATTTCTCCATTAACGGTAACGTGTCTGTGAGATACGATTTGACGAGCACCTCTTCTAGATGGAGCAATCCCCATTCTGAATACTACGTTGTCAAGTCTTGCTTCACATAATTGTAATAAGATTTCACCTGTAACTCCTTTTGAAGCCGATGCTTTTTCAAAAAGGTTTCTGAATTGTTTTTCTAAAATTCCGTAAGAATATTTAGCTTTTTGCTTTTCCATCAACTGGACAGCATATTCAGATTTTTTACCTCTTTTTTTTGCCATCCCGTGTTGTCCAGGAGGGTAGTTTCTTCTTTCGAAAGATTTGTCATCTCCGAAGATCGCTTCACCGAATTTACGAGCGATTCTTGTACTAGGACCAGTATATCTTGCCATTTCTTAAAATTAAATTAAGGTAGAGATTATGAATTCAGGTCATATCCTCCGATAATCTTAGTTCTACCTTTTGATTATACTATTTACTTATTTGTTTATTGATGTTTGATGAACAAACAAAAATTAAACTCTACGTCTTTTAGGAGGACGACATCCGTTGTGAGGCATTGGAGTTACGTCAATGATTTCTGTAACTTCGATTCCACCGTTATGCAAAGAACGGATTGCAGACTCACGTCCGTTTCCTGGTCCTTTTACATAAACTTTCACTTTTTTCAATCCAGCTTCTAAAGCCACTTTACTACAATCTTCGGCTGCCATTTGAGCTGCATACGGAGTGTTCTTTTTAGAACCTCTGAAACCCATTTTACCTGCAGAAGACCAAGAAATAACTTCACCTTTTTTGTTTGTCAAAGAAATGATGATGTTGTTAAAAGTAGCACTAATATGAGCTTCACCTGTTGATTCAACGATAACTTTACGCTTTTTTACACTTGCTTTAGCCATACTACTTATTATTTAGTTGCTTTTTTCTTGTTAGCAACAGTTTTTCTTTTACCTTTTCTCGTTCTAGAGTTGTTCTTAGTTCTTTGTCCTCTTAATGGAAGACCAGATCTATGACGGATTCCTCTATAACATCCGATGTCCATTAAACGTTTGATGTTCAATGAAACTTCTGAACGTAGTTCACCTTCAATTTTAAAGAATGATACGGCTTCACGAATTCCTCCGATTTCGTCGTCATTCCAATCTTGAACTTTTTTATCTTGGCTTACCTGAGCTTTTTCTAAAATCTCAATAGCTCTACTTCTTCCTATTCCGAAGATATAAGTTAAAGCGATAACTCCTCTTTTGTTTTTCGGGATGTCTACCCCTGCTATTCTTGCCATAATTATCCTTGTCTTTGTTTAAATCTAGGATTCTTTTTGTTGATCACATATAATCTGCCTTTTCTTCGTACAATCTTGCACTCGGCACTTCTCTTTTTTACTGAAGCTCTAACTTTCATATCCTTTAATATCTATAAGTAATTCTTGCTTTTGACAAATCGTAAGGGCTCATTTCCAGTTTCACTTTATCACCTGGTAATAATTTGATGTAGTGCATACGCATCTTTCCAGAAATGTGTGCGATTACAATATGTCCATTCTCTAATTCTACACGGAACATTGCATTTGACAATGCTTCAATGATTGATCCGTCTTGTTCTATTGCTGATTGTTTAGCCATAAATTAAGCTACTGCTTTTCTGTTTTTACCACTTTTCATCAATCCGTCGTAGTGTTTGTTCAACAAGTACGAATTGATTTGCTGTATTGTATCTATAGCAACTCCAACCATAATAATCAATGATGTACCACCAAAAAACATCGCCCAAGATTGTTGAACATTCATAATACTTACAAGAATTGCTGGGAACACAGCTATTAAAGCAAGAAATAAAGAACCTGGGAAAGTAATTAAAGACATCACCTTATCTAAAAAGTCAGATGTTTCAACTCCTGGCCTAATACCCGGAATAAATCCACCACTTCTTTTTAAATCATCTGCCATTTTATTGGTAGGAACCGTGATTGCTGTATAAAAGTAAGTAAACACTACGATTAAAGTTGCAAAAACTAAATTGTACCAAAATCCGAACATATTACTGAATGCTCCAGCAACTGATTGAGAAGTTTCAGAATCTGACAATCCTGCAACAGCAGCCGGGATAAACATAATCGCTTGTGCAAAGATAATTGGCATTACACCAGATGCATTAAGCTTTAATGGAATCCACTGTCTGTTACCATCTTGTTCAAATTCGCCAGAAACTGTTCTTCTTGCATATTGAACTGGAATTTTTCTTACCGCCATTACCAAAAGGATACATGCTACAATAACAAGCAACCAGATAATAATTTCAAGAACCAATAACATCGGGCCACCATTATTATTGGTAATCGTAGATGTAAATTCTTGAATGAAGGCTTGAGGAAGTCTAGCCAAAATACCCACCATAATCAATAGTGATATACCGTTTCCGATTCCTTTATCAGTAATTTTCTCACCCAACCACATTGCAAAGATTGTCCCTGTAACTAAGATAGTAACAGAAGAAAACAAGAATGAAAATTGAGAAATCAATTCAGGGTTTGTTGAAGCAATGATAGCATTAGGAATAGTTCTGTAAAGGTTGTAAATATAACCTGGAGCTTGAACTAAAGTAATACCAATTGTTAACCAACGTGTAATCTGATTGATCTTTTTTCTACCACTTTCTCCGTCTTTTTGAAGTTTTTGCAAATAAGGAACCGCGATTCCCATAAGCTGAACAACAATAGATGCAGAAATATAAGGCATAATTCCCAAGGCAAAAACAGATGCTTGAGAAAAAGCACCACCAGTAAACATGTCTAGAATTGAACCAATTCCGTTTTCTGTTTGCCCAGCCAAATTTGCTAATTGTGTCGCATCAATACCTGGAAGAGTTACTTGAGCTCCAAAACGATAAACCAATAACAGACCCAAAGTAATAAGGATTCTGTTTTTTAGTTCTTCAATTTTCCAAACATTAATAAATGATTCAATAAATTTCTTCATCTTACTAGAAAAATTATAATGTTACGGCTTCTCCTCCAGCAGCTTCGATAGCAGCTTTTGCAGTAGCAGTAAATTTGTGAGCAGTTACCTTTAATTTTGCTTTCAATTCACCTCTACCTAAAATCTTAACGATTTCATTTTTGGTAGCCAAACGGTTAGTTACAAAAACTGACATATCTACAGTATCTGTAATTACTCCGTTATCAACAAGTAATTGAAGCGTATCAAGATTAACACCCTCGTAGTTCTTACGATTGATGTTCGTGAAACCAAACTTAGGCACACGTCTTTGAAGAGGCATTTGTCCACCTTCAAAACCAATCTTTTTAGAATAACCAGAACGAGATTTTGCTCCTTTGTGACCTCTTGCAGAAGTACCACCTTTACCAGAACCTTCTCCTCTACCTAATCTTTTATTTTGATTGTGTGTAGAACCTTCAGCAGGTTGTAAGTTACTTAAATTCATAACTATAATTTGTTATTTAGCTTCTTCTACAGAAACTAAGTGTTTAACTTTGTTTATCATTCCAAGGATTGCAGGATTTGACTCGTGCTCTACAACTTGGCCCATTTTACGAAGTCCTAAAGCTTCCAAACCTCTCTTTTGAGTAAGAGGACAGTTGATTTTACTTCTAACTTGCTTTACTAATAACTTAGCCATAATTTCCTTGAATTAACCTTTAAAAACTTTTTCTAAAGAAACTCCTCTTTGTCTTGCAACAGTATGAGCGCTTCTCATTTGAAGTAAAGCATCAAAAGTTGCCTTAACTACGTTGTGAGGATTTGATGATCCTTGAGATTTTGACAATACATCGTGAATACCTACTGACTCAAGAACTGAACGAACAGCTCCACCAGCAATAACTCCTGTACCATGAGAGGCAGGAATCAAGAATACACGTGCACCACCAAATTTACCTTTTTGTTCGTGAGGAACAGATTGTCCGTTCAAAGGAATCTTCACAAGATTTTTCTTTGCATCTTCTACTGCTTTCGCAATTGCTTCAGAAACGTCTTTAGATTTTCCTAATCCGTGACCAACTACTCCATTTTCATCACCTACCACTACAATTGCAGAAAAACCGAAAGCTCTACCACCTTTTGTAACTTTAGTAACACGATTTACACTTACCAAACGATCTTTCAATTCAAGACCACTCGGCTTTACCAACTCTACGTTTTTGTATTTACTATTAGACATACTATATTAGAATTTAAGCCCAGCAGCTCTCGCGCCTTCTGCTAATGATTGAATACGACCGTGATATAAGTATCCTCCTCTATCGAAAGTTACTGTTTCGATCCCGGCTTTTAACGCTTTTTCTGCAACTAGTTTTCCAACTGAAGATGCAACTTCAACGTTTGTACCTTTACCTACTTCTTTTTCTCTTGAAGATGCAGCCAATAAAGTTACTCCGTTCACATCATCAATAAGTTGTGCGTAGATTTCTTTATTGCTTCTGAATACAGAAAGTCTTGGCTTAGCAGCAGTACCGCTAACAATCTTTCTAATTCTGAATTTGATTCTCTGTCTTCTATCAGATTTTGTTAATGACATAATCTTATATTTTATTAAGCGGATTTACCTGCTTTTCTTCTTAATACTTCACCTACGAATTTAACACCTTTTCCTTTGTAAGGTTCTGGTTTGCGGAAACCTCTGATTTTCGCAGCTACAGCTCCTAACAATTGCTTGTCAAAAGAAGTTAATTTCACGATTGGATTCTTACCTTTTTCAGAAATTGTTTCCAATTTTACTTCGTCAGCAACTTCCAAAATGATGTTGTGAGAGAACCCTAAAGCCAAATCAAGTTTTTGCCCTTGATTAGAAGCTCTGTAACCTACTCCAACTAGTTCCAATTCTTTAGTAAAACCTTCAGATACACCGATAATCATGTTATTGATTAAAGATCTGTATAATCCGTGTTTTGCTCTCTGGTCTTTATGATCAGATGATCTTTCAACTTGAACCTGATCACCTTCAACGTTCACAGTAACATCTGAATATTCCTGTGTTAGTTGACCTAATTTTCCTTTTACCGTAATTACTCCTTCGGCAACTGAAACAGTCACTCCAGCAGGAATTGTAACGGGGTTTTTACCTATTCTTGACATCTCTTAGCTTTTTATTAGTATACGTAACAAATTACTTCACCACCAACATTAAGTTGTTTGGCTTGTTTTCCTGTCATCAAACCTTTTGATGTAGAAACAATAGCAATACCTAATCCATTAAGGATTCTAGGCAATTTAGAAGCACCTGCATACTTACGTAAACCTGGTTTACTAATTCTTTGGATATCTTTGATTACTGGCTCTTTGGTATCTTTATCATACTTCAAAGCAATTTTGATTGAACCCTGAACGGCGTTGTCCTCAAACTTGTAGCTCAAGATATACCCTTGATCAAATAAGATCTTGGTAATCTCTTTTTTTAGATTAGATGCAGGAATCTCAACGACTTTGTGGTTTGCTGCCACAGCGTTTCTCACCCTTGTCAAATAATCCGCAATAGGATCTGTGTACATATAATTGAAATTGCGGTTTTGGTATTCGTACCGGACTCTCCGGCAGAACCTGAAACCATTAAACTCTACAAATTAATTAACAGATAATTGTACGTTGCCGACAAAAATCCGGCAAACATACAACTATCTGTTGAAATATCAAAATTGGAAAATAAATTTTACCAACTTGCTTTTTTAACTCCTGGAATTAATCCATTATTGGCCATTTCACGGAAAGTTACACGAGAAATACCGAATTGACGCATATATCCTCTTGGTCTTCCTGTTAATTTGCAACGATTGTGCATACGAACTGGTGAAGCATTTTTCGGTAATTTTTGTAAACCTTCGAAATCTCCAGCTTCTTTCAAAGCTTTTCTTTTCTCAGCATATTTTGCTACCGTTTTTTCTCTTTTCACCTCACGGGCTTTCATTGATTCTTTAGCCATGTCTTAATTCTTTTTAAAAGGTAATCCTAATTCAGCCAATAATGACTTTGCTTCCTTATCTGTTTGTGCAGTAGTAACAAAAGTAATATCCATTCCAGAGATTTTATTCACTTTATCAATGTCAATTTCTGGGAAGATAATTTGCTCTAAAACTCCTAAGTTGTAGTTACCTCTTCCGTCGAAACCAGTAGCTTTGATACCGCTGAAATCTCTAACACGTGGCAAAGCAGAAGTAATAAGTCTATCTAAAAACTCATACATTCTTTCTCCACGTAAAGTAACTTTTGCTCCAATTGGCATTCCTTTTCTCAATTTGAATGACGCAACGTCTTTCTTAGAGATTGTAGAAATTGCTTTTTGTCCAGTAATCTTTGTTAATTCATCAACCGCATAGTCGATTAATTTTTTGTCAGATACTGCCGCACCAACTCCACGGCTCAAAACGATTTTTTCAAGTTTTGGAACTTGCATTACGTTTTTGTAACCGAACTCTTCTTTAAGAGCAGAGATAACTCTGTTCTTATATTCATCTTTTAGTCTAGGTGTATATGCCATCACTATAGTACTTGATTAGATTTTTTTGAAAATCTTACTTTCTTATCTCCTTCTACTCTAACTCCTGTTCTTGTAGTTTCCTTTGTTTTAGGATCTATAAGAGCAATGTTAGAAATTTGTATTGGAGCCTCTTTCTTAACGATTCCACCTTGAGGGCTTTTTGCACTTGGTTTTGTATGTTTCGAAACCATGTTTACACCTTCAACAATCGCTTTGTTCTTCTCACGATCTACCTTTACAACTTTACCTTCAGCACCTTTATGGTCTCCAGCAATAACTCTAACGATATCTCCTGTTTTTATTTTTAGCTTTATCATCTTGCAAATAATTAAAGCACTTCTGGTGCTAATGATACAATTTTCATGAATTGTTTTTCACGAAGTTCTCTTGCTACCGGACCAAAAACACGAGTTCCTCTCATTTCTCCTGCAGCGTTCAAAAGAACACATGCATTGTCATCGAAACGGATATAAGAACCATCAGCTCTTCTCACTTCTTTTTTGGTACGTACCACAACTGCAGTTGAAACAGCTCCTTTTTTAACGTTTCCGTTTGGAGTTGCATCTTTAATAGATACTACAATCTTGTCACCAACAGAGGCATACCTTCTTTTGGTACCTCCTAAAACACGGATAGTTAAAACTTCTTTTGCTCCCGTGTTATCTGCTACTTTTAGTCTTGATTCCTGTTGTACCATAATTATTTAGCTCTTTCTAAGATTTCAACTAATCTCCAACATTTTGATTTACTCAAAGGACGCGTTTCGCTAATTCTTACAGTATCTCCAATGTTACAGTCGTTTGTTTCGTCGTGTGCAACAAATTTCTTTGTTTTCAACACGAACTTACCGTATAATGGGTGTTTTACTTTAGTTACTTGAGCAACAACAATAGACTTATCCATTTTGTTTGAAGTAACCACACCAATTCTTTCTTTTCTTAAATTTCTTTTTTCTTCCATCTTTCAGTAGAATACAATTATTGCAACTCTCTTTTAGTTAGTTCAGTTGCTAATCTTGCAACAGTACGTCTAGCACCTCTAATTTGAAGCGGATTTTCAATTGGAGAAATAGCGTGAGCCATTTTCAAATCAGCATATGCTTTTTTAGATTGGCTTAGCTTTTCCTGTAATTCAGTTACAGAAAGATTCTTTATTTCTGATTGTTTCATAATAATATAGATTATGCTTCGAAATCTCTAGCAACGACGAATTTAGTTTTTACTGGAAGCTTTTGAGCTGCAAGACGTAACGCCTCTTTTGCAACTGACAAAGGTACTCCTCCAACTTCAAACATAATTCTTCCAGGTTTAACAACGGCAGCCCAATATTCAACTGCACCTTTACCTTTACCCATACGTACTTCAAGAGGTTTCTTTGTGATAGGTTTGTCCGGAAATATTTTAATCCATAATTGTCCTTCTCTCTTCATAAAACGAGTAGCTGCAATACGAGCTGCTTCGATTTGACGAGAAGTTAAGAACATTCCATCTTCATGTACAGATTTAATTCCAAACATTCCATTTGAAAGTTCGTGCCCTCTTTGAGAGTTACCTTTCATTTTACCTTTTTGTACCTTACGGTATTTTGTTCTTTTAGGCTGTAACATTTTTCTTTAGTTTAAAAGTTTACTTTCTCTTACGGTCTCCGCCTGGTTTTCTGTCTTTATTGAAAGGCTTACGATCTCCTCTTGGAGCATCACCACCTTTACCACCGCCACCAGTTCCAGATTGTTTTTTATCCATTCCCACAAGTGGAGATAGATCTCTCTTTCCGTAAACTTCACCTTTCATGATCCATACTTTGATTCCCATTCTACCATAAGTAGTATGAGCTTCTGCCAAAGCATAATCAATATCGGCTCTGAAAGTTGATAGAGGAATTCTACCTTCTTTGAATCCTTCTGAACGTGCCATTTCAGCTCCGTTCAAACGACCAGAAATCAAAACTTTAATTCCTTCTGCATTCATTCTCATAGATGCAGCGATAGCCATTTTAATGGCTCTTCTGTAGGAAATACGACTTTCGATTTGACGACAGATACTTGTTGCAACTAAAAAAGCATCTAACTCAGGTCTTTTAATTTCAAAGATGTTGATTTGAACCTCTTTGTCAGTAACTTTCTTAAGTTCTTCTTTCAACTTGTCTACCTCTTGTCCACCTTTTCCGATAATGATACCAGGTCTAGCAGTAGTGATAGTAACGGTTACAAGTTTCAAAGTTCTCTCGATGATTACTTTTGATACACTAGCTTTTGATAAACGAGCATGGATGTACTTTCTGATTTTATAATCTTCGGCAAGCTTGTCACCGTAATCATTTCCACCATACCAGTTTGAATCCCATCCTCTGATGATACCAAGTCTGTTTCCAATTGGATTTGTCTTTTGTCCCATCTTAATTATTTGCTTGTGTGTTATCTAATTGTCCTAACACGATTGTCACGTGGTTAGAACGTTTTCTAATTCTGTGTGCACGACCTTGTGGAGCTGGACGAAGTCTTTTCAACATCATTCCACCATCTACTCTGATCTCTTTAACGATTAAGCCTGCTTCAGCTACGTTACCTTCTGCATTTTTCTGTTCCCAATTGTTGATTGCAGATAACAAAAGTTTTTCTAACTTTCTTGAAGCTTCTTTAGAGCTGAATCTTAATATATTCAAAGCTCTTTCCACTTTCTGACCTCTTACTAGATCTGCTACTAAGCGCATTTTTCTAGGTGAAGTAGGGCAGTTATTCAATTTTGCGAAGGCAATCTGCTTGTTAGCTTCTTTGATGCCTTCAGCTCTTTCTCTTTTACGAACTCCCATTGCTTCTTATTTTTTACCTTTATTTTTTGCTCCAGCGTGACCTCTAAAAGATCTTGTTGGTGAAAATTCTCCTAATTTGTGACCTACCATGTTTTCTGTTACGTAAACTGGTACAAACTGACGACCGTTATGAACTGCGATAGTCTGTCCAACAAAATCTGGAGTAATCATTGAAGCTCTAGACCATGTCTTTACAACTCCTTTGTTACCTTTTTCAATATTTTCTTGAACTTTCTTATCTAATTTATAGTGTACAAAAGGTCCTTTTTTTAATGAACGTGCCATATCTTATTATTTCTTTCTACGTTCTACGATATACTTGTTACTCGGGTTTTTCTTAGAACGAGTTCTATAACCTTTAGCAGGAACTCCGTTTCTTGAACGAGGGTGTCCTCCTGATGAACGACCTTCACCACCACCCATTGGGTGATCGACAGGGTTCATTGCAACTGGTCTTGTTCTAGGTCTTCTACCTAACCATCTAGTTCTACCTGCTTTTCCAGATACTACTAATTGATGATCAGAATTAGATACTGCTCCAATTGTTGCTGAACAAGTAAGCAAGATTAATCTTGTTTCACCTGATGGCATTTTGATTGTAGCATATTTTCCATCTCTTGCCATTAATTGAGCGAAAGTTCCAGCAGAACGAGCTATTACAGCTCCTTGCCCTGGACGTAACTCAATACAAGAGATAACAGTTCCCAAAGGAATTTTGCTTAATGGAAGTGTATTACCAATTTCCGGTTGAGCATCGGCACCAGAAACTAATTTCTGACCAACTTGCAATCCGTTTTGAGCAATAACATATGTTTTCTCTCCATCAGCATAAGCTAACAAAGCGATAAATGCAGTACGATTTGGATCGTATTCAATTGATTTCACTGAAGCTGGAATTCCATCTTTAGTTCTTTTGAAATCAATAATACGATATCTCTGCTTGTGACCACCACCCGTATAACGCATGGTCATCTTTCCTTGACTATTTCTACCTCCAGAGTTTTTTATCGGTGCTATCAAAGAGCGTTCCGGCTTATCAGTTGTAATGGCGTCATAACCATTCACAACTCTAAATCGCTGACCTGGGGTAATAGGTTTTAATTTTCTAACTGACATAATGCTGCCTAAATTTATTAGATATTATTGTAAAAATCTATTGTTTCTCCTTCTTGTACTTGTACCATTGCTTTCTTGTAAGCATTAGACTTTCCACTGATCAAACCACTTTTAGTGTATTTTGTAGTTCTGTCTGGCCTCACGTTCATTGTATTAACAGCAGTGACAGTTACTCCATAAGCAGCTTCAACAGCTTTCTTAATTTGTACTTTGTTTGCTTTTTTATCTACAACGAAACCGAAACGGTTAGAAACTTCACTTTCTTTGGTTACTTTTTCAGTTACTATAGGTTTAATTATGATGCTCATATTCCTATTATTTGCTTAAATTTTCTTCAATTCCTTCTAAAGAACCTTCCAAAAGCACTAAATTATTAGCGTTAAGAATGGCATAAGTGCTTAATTCTGAGCTACTTACAACGTTAGAAGCTTTTAAATTGCGTGACGACAAATATACATTTTTATTCGAATCACCCAACACAAATAATGATTTTTTATTCTCTAACCCTAAAGCTTTCAAAACGTTAATGAAATTTTTAGTGTTTGGAGTCTCAAAATTGAAGTCTTCTAAAACGATTATATTTGACTCTTTTGCTTTGATAGAGAAAGCTGATTTTCTTGCCAATCTTTTCAAGCTTTTATTCAATTTGAATGAATAACTTCTTGGTCTTGGACCGAAAACCGTACCTCCGCCTTTAAACAAAGGGTTCTTTGCACTACCAGCACGAGCTGTACCAGTACCTTTTTGCTTTTTAATCTTACGAGTTGATCCAGCAACTTCAGCTCTCTCTTTAGCTTTATGAGTTCCTTGTCTTTGATTAGCAAGGTACTGCTTTACATCAAGATATACTGCGTGATTGTTTGGCTCGATTGCGAATACTGAATCAGAAAGAGTGATCGTTCTGCCAGTTTCTTTTCCGTTGAAATTTAAAACTTTTACTTCCATTACTTCTGAATGATTACATAAGAGTTTTTATGTCCAGGAACACATCCTTTAATAACAAGTAGGTTCTTATCAGCCACTACTTTTAAAACTCTAAGATTTTGTACTTTCACATTATCTCCTCCCATTCTTCCAGCCATACGCATTCCTTTGAATACTCTAGATGGATAAGAAGAAGCTCCTACAGAACCTGGCGCTCTTAAACGGTTGTGTTGACCGTGAGTTGCTTGTCCAACACCACCAAAACCGTGACGTTTTACAACCCCTTGAAAACCTTTACCTTTTGAGACACCTTGTACATCTACAAATTCTCCTTCTTCAAAAATGGAAACATCGATAATGTCACCTAATTTTTGTTCAGTTGCAAATTCTTGAAATTCAACGACTTTTTTCTTAGCTACAGTTCCAGCCTTTTTAAAGTGACCTACGGCCGCTTGAGTGGAATGTTTCTCAGTTTTGTCATCGAAACCAAGTTGCAACGCTTCGTACCCGTCAACACCTTTGGTTCTGACTTGGGTAACAACGCATGGACCAGCTTCAATAACAGTACATGGAATATTTTTTCCATTCTCGTCAAAGATACTAGTCATGCCAATTTTTCTTCCGATTAACCCAGACATATTAAACATTTATTAATTAAACAATTACTTTTGGGTATTTTTCGCCCCAAAAAGGTTGCAAATGTATTGTTTTTTTTTTGATTTACAATACATTATGATATTTTTTTTGAGTGTAAATTTTACATCAAAAAAAACAGCAATAAAAAAAGCGAAACATAAGTAAAACCTATGTTTCGCCTCTATTAAGTTCAAAATATAATTATACTTTGATTTCTACTTCAACACCACTTGGCAACTCTAATTTCATCAGAGCGTCAATAGTTTTTGAAGATGAAGAGTAAATATCAATCAATCTCTTGTATGACATTACTTCAAATTGTTCTCTCGCTTTTTTGTTAACGTGTGGAGAACGTAATACAGTGAAAAGTTTTTTGTGAGTTGGCAATGGAATTGGACCAGTTACAACCGCACCCGTACTTTTTACGGTTTTTACAATCTTCTCAGCAGACTTATCTACCAACATGTGATCGTAAGATTTTAATTTTATTCTGATTTTTTGACTCATTTTCTTTAGAATTAAGCGTTACCTTTTGCTTTTTTGATTACCGCTTCTGATATATTAGAAGGCGTTTCAGCATAGTGAGAAAACTCCATTGTTGAAGTAGCTCTACCTGATGACAATGTTCTCAATGTAGTTACATATCCAAACATTTCAGACAAAGGCACATCAGCTTTGATTGTTTTAGCACCATTTCTGTCTCCCATATCATTCACCTGACCTCTACGACGGTTGATATCACCTACGATATCTCCCATGTTTTCTTCTGGTGTAATCACCTCCATTTTCATGATTGGCTCAAGAATTACAGCACCTGCAGCTTTCGCTACTTCTCTATAACCCATTCTTGCCGCTAATTCAAAAGAAAGCGCATCAGAATCCACTGGATGGAAAGATCCGTCCAACAAAGTTACTTTCAAACTATCTACTTGGTATCCTGCTAAAGGACCCGTTTTCATAGCTTCTCTGAAACCTTTTTCTACAGATGGGATGTATTCTTTAGGAACGTTACCACCTTTAACCGCATTAACAAACTGCAATCCTACAGGAACTTTACCGTCAACCTCTTCAGCTGGCTCAAGTTTAAATACGATATCACCGAATTTACCACGACCACCTGATTGTTTTTTGTATGTTTCTCTATGTTGAGCAGATTTTGTAAACGCTTCTTTGTATTCCACTTGAGGCTCACCTTGGTTTACTTCAACTTTAAATTCACGTTTCATACGGTCTACTAGGATATCCAAGTGAAGCTCACCCATACCTGAGATAATCGTTTGCCCTGAAGCCTCATCAGTTCTAACTGTAAACGTTGGATCCTCTTCAGCTAGTTTAGCCAAAGCCATACCCATCTTATCTACGTCAGCTTTTGTTTTAGGCTCGATAGCAATACCAATTACCGGTGCAGGGAATTTCATTGACTCAAGAATAATTGGGTGTTTTTCATCACACAATGTATCTCCAGTTTTGATATCTTTAAATCCAACTGCTGCTCCAATATCACCCGCTTCGATATAATCGATTGGATTTTGCTTGTTGGCATGCATTTGGTAGATACGAGAAATTCTTTCTTTGTTGCCTGAACGTGTATTCAAAACGTAAGAACCTGCATCAAGTCTTCCTGAATAAGCACGGAAGAAAGCCAAACGACCTACGAATGGGTCAGTTGCAATCTTAAATGCCAAAGCAGCGAAAGGCTCTTTTACATCTGGCTTACGCAAGATTTTTGTTTGATCTTCTTCTAACAATTCAGCATCATCAGGATGAATTCCTTCGATACCCTCTTTATCCATTGGAGAAGGCAAGTATTTACATACCGCATCTAACATGAACTGAACTCCTTTGTTTTTGAAAGAAGAACCAGCAATCATAGGAATAATCGCCATATCCATAGTAGCTGCTCTTAAAGCCTTGTTGATTTCGTCTTCTGTAATAGAATCCGGATCTTCCATGTATTTATCAAGCAAGTTCTCATCGTAATCAGCAACTGCTTCGATAAGAATATCTCTGTATTCTTTTACTTCAGCAACCATATCAGCTGGAATTTCGATAATATCGAAAGTTGCTCCTTGAGTTGCATCATGCCAAACGATAGCTTGGTTTTTTACTAAATCCACAACACCTTTGAAATCATTTTCTTCACCGATTGGCAAAGTGATAGCAACTGCGTTTGATTTTAGCATATCTCTAACTTGTTGACATACTCCTAAAAAGTTAGATCCTTGACGGTCCATCTTGTTAACAAATCCCATACGTGGAACTCTGTATTGATCAGCAAGTCTCCAGTTAGTTTCTGATTGAGGCTCAACACCATCAACAGCACTAAACAAGAAAACCAAACCATCTAATACTCTCAACGAACGGTTTACCTCTACGGTAAAATCCACGTGTCCAGGAGTATCGATAATATTAAAGTGATAAGGCAATGTTTCTGGTAAAACTTTACCTTGTTCAGTTGGAAAATTCCACTCACAAGTTGTAGCAGCAGATGTAATTGTAATACCTCTTTCTTGCTCTTGTGCCATCCAGTCCATAGTTGCAGCACCATCGTGCACCTCACCTATTTTATGTGATTTTCCTGTGTAAAAAAGAATACGCTCTGTTGTTGTTGTTTTACCAGCATCAATGTGAGCCGCAATTCCAATATTTCTTGTATATTTTAGATCTCTAGCCATTTCCTATGTATTAAAATCTAAAGTGAGAGAATGCTTTGTTTGCTTCAGCCATTTTGTGAGTATCCATTCTCTTTTTAACAGCAGCACCTTCTTCTTTAGCAGCAGCTAAAACTTCAGAAGCTAGTTTTTGAGCCATAGATTTCTCATTTCTTCTACGTGCATAAAGTATCATCCACTTCATTGCCATAGAGATTTTACGGTCTGGTCTGATTTGCATTGGAATTTGGAATGTAGCTCCACCAACTCTACGGCTACGTACTTCTACGTGAGGCATAACGTTTGTTAAAGCATCTTTCCAGATTTCTACTGACGATTTTTCAGCGTCTTGTTTCTTAGCTTCTACAATATCCATTGCATCATAGAACACTTTGAAAGCTGTTGATTTTTTACCATCCCACATTAGGTTGTTCACAAAACGTGTTACCAATTGGTCGTTAAACCTTGGATCTGGCAAAAGAGGTCTTTTCTTGGCCTGTCTTTTTCTCATTTCTTCGTTTTTTTGTTATCCATTAAAATGCATCGTTTGACGTGCAACTTTTAACTTATAACGTGTTTAAGATTACTTTTTTGCTTCTTTTGGGCGTTTAGCACCATACTTAGATCTTCTTTGCGTTCTTCCTGCAACACCTGATGTATCAAGTGCTCCACGAACGATGTGGTATCTAACTCCTGGTAAATCTTTTACCCTTCCACCCCTAACTAATACTATCGAGTGCTCTTGTAGATTGTGTCCTTCTCCAGGGATGTAAGCGTTTACTTCATTTCCATTAGTCAAACGTACACGCGCTACTTTACGCATTGCAGAGTTTGGTTTTTTTGGAGTAGTAGTGTAAACACGCGTACAAACACCTCTTCTTTGAGGACAAGAATCTAAAGCAACCGATTTACTCTTCTTAGTTATCTGAGTTCTTCCTGTTCTTACTAATTGTTGAATTGTTGGCATAATTAATACTAAAAATTTCTTATATATTAAATTCCCGCTTTTTACGGGGTTGCAAATGTAGTAATTATTTTTATTGAAACAAATCATAATACATTAATTTTCAAATAGATTAATATTCATTTCATTTTTATAGAATAGAAAATGCTTTTTTGCGTTATTTTTACAATGGTTTCAAAAGGGTAAATAGTTTATCCTCTAGCCCCGATTGGAGCTACTATCCTTTTTGTCTCGTTTCTTTAACGAGACAAAAAGATAGTAGTGGAAAGCGGGAACATGGTTTCCAAAAATGCCCGAGCCTTTCGCTCCTGATAATTTTAACGACTTGAATAGATTTTTTGTTTATGTTTTTTGTGTTTTATATCTGAATTGTTTCGGACAGAATTTGCATTTGAAGATTGAAGCTGAAAACGAAAATGCAACCAAAACTATTGATTCTTTGAACTACAAAAAAGTACACGAGAATGCAAAATCGGCAATTGACGAGGGAAATTTGGTTTCGGACAAACTTACTAAGCTTGGTTTTATTGAAAATGAAATTCTAGAAAATAAAAAGCTCAACGACACAACATTCAACTTCAATTTTGTTATTGGAAAAAAAACTGAATTTATACATGTATATATAGGTAGTGAATTTTCGGGTTATTTTGATGATAAAAAAGACACCTTGAAGATTCGTTTTGAAGAAACCGAAAGCTTTCTGAATGCAACTTTGAATCAATTGGAACGGAAAGGCTTTTCGTTGGCACGATTGAAACTGATAAATTTCAAGAAAGAAAAGAATGCTCTTTTTGCTGAATTGTATTTGGAAACCGGAAATCAAAGGCAGTTAAACGACATTGTGATCAATGGTTATGAGAAATTTCCCGAAGGCCATAAAAAAAACATCAAGCGTTTGTACCGCAACAAAACGTTTAATCAGGAAAATTTAAAGAAGCTGTATGATGATTTCAACAAATTCAGGTTTGTGAGTCAGACGCGTTATCCTGAAATTTTGTTTACGAAAGACACAACCAAAGTGTATGTTTATTTGGAAAAATCGAAGCCGAATAAATTTGACGGCTATATCGGTTTTACAAATGACGACGAGGATAAGGTAAATTTTAATGGTTATTTGGATTTGCTTTTAGTGAATTCTTTGAATGTTGGTGAGGAATTTACGCTATATTGGAAAAGCGATGGAAACGAACAACGTACTTTTAACGTTGGGATTGAATTACCGTATATTTTCAAAAGTCCGTTTGGGTTGAAGGCGAGTTTAAATATTTTCAAGCAAGACAGTACTTTTCAAAACACCAAAACCGCGATTGATTTGGGATATTATTTCAACTACAACACCCGACTTTATGTTGGCTATCAATCGACAGAATCGAGCGATATTCAAAATACGAATAATTTTAGCATCAGCGATTTTGAAAATTCTTTTGTAACGAGCACGTTTGAGTTTTTAGATTTCAAAGTAGATGATTTTTTATTTCCAGAGAAAACCAGAATCAGCCTAAAAGCCGGTTTAGGGAAAAGGAGTTCAAAATTAGAATCGAACAGTCAAAGTTTTCTTGATTTCAATATCAAGCATAATATTTATCTGAACGAAAAGAACAGCTTCAATATTAAGAGTCAGAATTTTTATCTGCAGAGCGAGAATTATATCATCAATGAATTGTATCGCTTTGGCGGAATCAACTCAATTCGAGGCTTCAACGAAAATAGCCTTCAAGGAAATTTATTGACTTCCATACTAACAGAATACCGCTATGTTTTGGCTCCAAGCATTTATGTGCATTCTATTATTGATTATGGATATTATCAAGACAAGACTTCGAACATTAACGACAGGCTTCTCGGAATTGGTTTCGGATTTGGATTGCTTACCAAAAATGGACTTTTAAATTTGGTTTATGCAAACGGAAGCACAAAGGACCAAACCATAAAGCTCTCAAATTCAATCGTTCACATCAGTTTTAAGACCACATTTTGATTGGCAGATTTTTTATTACATTTGCACCATGGAAAAAGAGCATCAAATATTCGGGATTAGAGCAATTATTGAAGCAATTCAAGCAGGAAAAGAAGTAGATAAAGTATTTCTTCAAAAAGACGCACAAGGCGAATTGATGAAGGACTTGATGAAAGTCATGAAACGCAATAACGTCAACTTTTCTTATGTCCCAGTAGAAAAACTGAATAGATTGACGCCAAACAACCACCAAGGTGCTGTAGCAACCATTGCTCCAATCTCTTTCCAAAATCTAGAAACTTTAGTAGAACAAGTTCTTGAAAGTGGTAAAACACCTTTATTCTTGATCCTTGACCAAATTTCGGATGCACGAAATTTTGGAGCGATTATCCGAACTGCCGAATGTACCGGAGTTAACGGAATCATAGTCCAAAAAGCAGGTTCGGCTCCCGTAAATGGAGATACTGTAAAAACTTCAGCTGGAGCCGTTTTCAACGTGCCAATCTGCAAAGTCGAACACATCAAAGACGCTATTTTCTTCCTTCAGGGTTCCGGAATCAAAACCGTAGCTGCAACCGAAAAAACCGATCAAAACATCTACGATTTATCACTAAACGAACCTTTGGCAATTATCATGGGATCGGAAGATAGAGGAATCAACCCTTCAGTTCTGAAAATTGTCGATGAAAAAGCAAAACTTCCAATGTTCGGAACCATCGGATCACTCAATGTTTCCGTGGCTTGTGGTGCTTTTCTTTATGAAACGGTGCGACAAAGACAATAATAATTTTAGATTTCAGATTATAGATTTTAGATTTCTTTCAGGAGCGAATCGCTTGGTTTATGTTTGAAATCCATTTTCCTGCTGGAGCCACTCGCTTTGTCTCGTTTTAAAAACGAGACAAGAGCTCAAACAATGGCACCATCAGGGCTAGAAAACAATCAAAAGGCATCCTTTTTATCTTCGGGATTTTCACCAGCCGGAACATCTTTGCCTTCTATAAAATGATAGGTAATCCTGAAATTCGAAGTTGAAGAAATTTCAGGAAACATTTCCAGTTCAGGTTCTGGCTTGGGCGGATTTACAAAGTTTCCGTTTTCGTCAAAACGCTCCAAAAACTTATCTCCAGTTGGGTCAAAATCAGGTTTTTCCCATTCATATTTGATCATTTTTTGGTATTCGGGTGTTTTATAAATACTTGCAAAAACAAAACCTGTGATTAAACCAGCCAAATGTCCTTCCCACGAAATTCCTTCCTCTACTCCTGGAAAAACATACCAAATCAAACTTCCATAAAGTGTCACAATCAAAAGCGAAAGTGCCACCAATCGGTAATACTTGGTCATTATTCCTTTGAAGAACATAAAACTTACCAAAACATAAATCAATCCGCTGGCTCCAATATGATAGGAATCTCTTGCGATAACCCAAGTTAAAAAACCTGAAAGTAGAATCCCAAAACCAATTATCTTAAAAAAATGCTCCCTGTAAAAATACCTTAAACCGGCAACCAACATAAACAACGGAATTGAATTATTGTAGAGATGCTCCATACTTCCATGTAAGAAAGGACTAAATATAATTCCTCTTAAACCTGTAAAGGTTCGAGGATGAATTCCGTATTCGGTAAGGTTTATTTTATAGGTAATTTCAAACCAAAACACCAACCAAAGCAACAACACAAATAGAAGTGGCAATACGAAAACGGATAATGAAAATTTGAAATGGTTGTCGTTCATTGTTCAGTTGATTTTGGTTCTTCTAAAGCGTTAACTCAAGAATGTAACCAAAGTTTTTTTAATGCAATTTTGGCAGAAGTTTACAAAAATTGACATAGATTCCTCTAGCCCTGATAGAAACGGAAATCCTTTTTGTCTCGTTTCTTTAACGAGACAAAAAGATTGGGAGTGGATAGCAGGAAAACCGATTCTGAAATTCACTATCGGCTATGCTCCTAAAAATAAATATTTGAGTAATTTTACAAAATGGAAGCACCTTTAGCAGAAAGAATTCGTCCCCAACAATTAGAAGATTATGTGAGTCAGTCCCATTTGGTTGGCCCAAACGGTTCGTTGACCCACCAAATTTCGAAAGGAATCATTCCTTCATTAATTTTTTGGGGACCTCCGGGAACGGGAAAAACGACCTTGGCTCAAATTATTGCACAGGAATCAAAACGGCCTTTTTATATTTTAAGTGCCATCAATTCGGGTGTCAAGGATATTCGAGATGTGATTGAAAAAGCGAAACAAAGTGGCGGAATTTTCACGACTAAAAACCCAATTTTATTTATTGATGAGATCCATCGTTTCAGCAAATCGCAACAGGATTCTCTTTTGGCAGCAGTTGAAAAAGGCTGGATCACTTTGATTGGTGCCACAACCGAAAATCCGAGCTTTGAAGTAATTCCCGCCTTACTGTCGCGTTGTCAGGTTTACATTTTAAATGCATTTTCTAAACAGGATTTGGAAGCCTTGTTGGAAAGAGCAATGAAAACGGATGTTTATCTGAAAGAAAAAGATATCGAACTCAAGGAAACCGAAGCTTTACTACGACTTTCGGGTGGTGATGGAAGAAAATTACTGAACATTTTTGAATTGGTGGTAAATGCTTCCAATCTAGAAAAAATTATCATTACGAATGAGTTGGTTTTGCAATTGGTGCAACAAAACACCGTTTTATATGACAAAACGGGCGAACAACATTATGATATTGTTTCAGCTTTTATAAAATCGATTCGAGGCAGCGACCCAAATGGAGCGGTTTATTGGCTGGCCAGAATGATTGAAGGTGGTGAAGACGTGAAATTTATTGCTAGAAGAATGCTGATACTTTCAAGTGAAGACATTGGAAATGCCAACCCGACGGCTTTTGTAATGGCCAACAATACTTTTCAAGCGGTTTCTACAATTGGTTATCCTGAAAGTAGAATTATCTTGAGCCAATGTGCGGTTTATTTGGCGACTTCTCCTAAAAGCAATTCTTCCTATTTGGCAATTGGAACGGCTCAACAGATTGTGAAACAAACAGGGGATTTGCCTGTTCCTATTCATTTGAGAAACGCTCCAACAAAATTGATGAAGGAATTGGGTTATGGTGAGGAATATAAATATTCTCACGATTACCAGAATAATTTTGCCGAACAGGAATTTCTTCCGGATGCTATTTCGAATACGCCAATCTATGTTCCAGGAAATAATTCCAGAGAAAACGGAACAAGGGAGTTTCTAAAAAATCGCTGGAAAGATAAATATGGATACTAAAATTTTAGATTTTAGAGTTCAGATTTTGGAGTTTTAAAACTTGATGTCTAATTTTTCTGAAATTAGCTTGTCGTTTTCATAATATTCAAAAAACCATTCGTTGTTTTTCTTGAAAACAACTCCATTTTTTGTGTCTGAAACTGCCGTGTAATAATCTGTTTGCGAAGTTTTGAACATTTTCAAAACTACTTTCGGAGTTGTGTCAACCAATTGAAATCCATTTGATATCGCTTGAGCAAAAAGCTGATTTGTGTTGATTTTCACTTCTTGTTTTACAACTTCAACGGACTGATCTTCTGTGGTTTTTTTATCTGAAACCGAAGCCGATTTATTGCCACTATATTTATAATTTAGAGCTTGAACTGATTCAAATGCTTCTGTCAATGCTTCAACATAAGCTAATTTTCTGTCTTTTTCTTTGCTTGTACCTTCCTTGGAAGTGAAAACAATATTGTTATTGCAATCTGTAAAAGTAATTATCAATTTAGTGGTCAAGAAACTCCCGTTATCTTTTACAGCTACTGCTAGATAATCGCACCTGTCATTGTAGTTTATGCCTAAATTATCTTTCTGATAAAAAGCTGTAAATCCAAACTTTTCTAAATTGAATTTTGTTAAGGTATTCAATCTGTAATCATTTTCCTTTTTTTGGAAATCAAATTTTGTTGGAACAATTACATATTGATAATCATTTATATTCTGTGCAAACCCTGCAAAACTGAACAAAAGAAGTAGAAGGTAAATATATTTTTTCATAATTATAATTTAAAGGTATTTTTTTAATGCAAGTAAGTTATTAATGTGTTTGATGTTTTCTGGAACTTCGGCATTGCATTCATTGAACAGAATGGCATCCAATCCAAAGTTTAATGCTCCTTTTACATCAGCTTCGATACAATCGCCAATCATGATGGAATTTTCTTTTTTGGCTTTAGCCGAAGTGATGGCATATTCAAAAATTCTAGGATTTGGCTTTTTCACCCCAGCTGATTCTGAATTGGTGATGGTTTGAAAATACCCACCAATATTGGAATTTTTCAATTTATTACTTTGAATTTCATGAAATCCATTAGTAATAATATGAAGATTATATTTGGGTTTCAGATATTCTAAAATCTCGATTGTTCCTTCAAAAAGATGATTAAATTGGGGCAAATAGTGGATGTATTCATCCGAAAGGAAGAAGATTTTCTCATCCTCAATTTCATACGAAAGCAAATCAAAAGTATCTTTTAATCTTCCATATCGTAATTGAGTTTGCGTAATTTTATCTACACGATAAAGCTCCCAATATTTGAGATTAATTGGAACATAATGCGAAACGAATAGATCAATATCAACTTCTATCTTGTGTTTGGTCAAAACCGTTTGAAATGCCAAAGCCGAATTTTTTTCAAAATCCCACAAGGTATGATCTAAATCAAAAAAGACGTCTGAAATTTTTGCTTCCAAATTATTTTCCTTTAACAATTACTGCATCTTCGATATGGTAAATCCAATCTTCCACATCATTTTCATTTATCCTGAAATTTCCTTCAAGCGTTACATATTGGTCGGTTTTCAATTTTGGAGTTGCTCCTCTGAATTTAATTCCCATAATGGTTTCCGGACCTGCAGCTCCACAAAAAAAGCAAGATGCAAATACGTTTTTGCTCAACGCGAAAGATACATTATCGATTGGAACGATAAAACCTGTCATGGCAATTCGTTTCTTGTTTTTCTGTTTCAAAAGTGGACTGATAACTGGATACATTACTTCGCCATATTCCTTGTCTGGTTTTTTTACGAATTTAATCATGCCGAGAAGTTTCCAATTTAGCGTGTCAATTGCTGTTGGAGCTGCAATTACATCGGTGCCGAAATTTGTTGGAAAGAATGAGGCTGTTTCTAAATTAGCTGTTTTTGAAGAAACTTGAATATCATTTCCTTTTGAAGAAAAACCATTCTCCAAAACCAATAAACCCGTTAATAAAAAAACTAAAAAATATATTTTACGCATTTGCTAAGGTTTTTGAAATGTTTAATCGGTATGCTTTTATGGCTGGAATCAATGCCGCAATGATTCCCACAAAGATAGTCACTAAAAATAAAACTCCTTCCTTTTCTAATGCGAAAGCAAAAGGATCGAAAGCCATTTTATATTCTTGCTCTGTTGTTGTTGAAATCAGCCACAGTCCTACTCTACCAACAATTGTACCAAGAAAAAATCCGGTTGTGCAAAGTAAAAGGCTTTCAAAAAGAACCAATCCCAATAATTGCAATCGGCTTGCTCCACTGACTCTCATCAAGGCAAATTCGTATTTCCTTTCTTTTAAAGTATTGTATAGGGCTATGAAAATACTAATTCCTGAAATCAGCATAATTCCATAAGCAAGATATTGCAAGGCTTGTAACCCAATTCCAAATAATGAAAATAATCTGTTGATTTCTACAGCCGGAGAAGCAGCCTGCATATCAGTATTTTGGGCAATCAGTCTAGGCCATAAAACAAATCCCATCTTGTTTTTGAATTTTATTAAAACGGCTGTTATCTCCTTTCCTTCTTCGGAAATTTCGTCGTGATCGTGTTCTTCTCCTTCTTCGTGAACATGACCTTCTTCTCCATGTGCTGGATTTTCGGAATGAGCTTCTTTATTATCGTGATGGTGTTCCTCTCCTTCTTCATGGACATGACCTTCCTCACCGTGTGCTGGATTTTCAGAATGAGCTTCTTTATGATCGTGATGATGTTCTTCTCCTTCCTCATGGACATGACCTTCTTCGCCGTGTGCTGGATTTTCAGAATGAGCTTCGTGATCATGACTATCGTGCATGGCCCAAACGCTTTGAATATTCGATAAAATCAAATTATCAATTACTTTTCTTGTTGGGCTTGCAATTCCTGAAACGACATAAGCAAATTCTTCATGCACTTCACCTTCCTCAGCATCGCCATGGGAACCGAAAAATTTATCTCCTACTTTTATGTTTAACTTCTTGGCAATTTCACTTCCGATAACTACCTCAAAATTTTTGCTGAATATTTTTCCTGTTTCAACTTTTGCTGAATATTTTTCCAGATAATCGGGCGTTGTTCCAACAATTTTGAAACCTTTGTAATTATCTCCAAAAGCCAATGGAATTGCAGTTTTCACAAAAGGGTGCTTCATCCAGATTTTGGCTTCCTCATAACTTATATTACCAGTTGGAGCATCTACTTGATAGACAGATGAAAGTATCAGTTGCAAAGGACTTCCTTTGGCACCTATTACCAAATCTACACCATCGATATTACTGGAAAATTGTTTTTCGAATTGTTCCTGAAGTAAAATCAAAAGTGAAATTATCGCGACACTGGCAGTCAGCAAAATTACACTTAGAAGTGTATTCAAAGGCTTATACCAAATATTTTTCCATGCTAACTTTGTAATCATTATAAAGAAATTTGGTGAGGGAATCGATCTTTTAATCTTTGGTCGTGGGTTACGATAATCAATGCCGCATTGTGTTTTTTGGATAAACTTGAAAGAAGTTCCGCAACAATAATCGCATTTTCATCATCCAAACTTGATGTTGGCTCATCTGCCAAAAGCAATTTTGGATCATTGATCAAAGCTCTTGCAATTGAAACTCTTTGTTGTTGGCCAATGCTCAATTGTGAAGGCAATTTATATATTTGATCTTTCAAATCGAGTTGTTCTAACAAGGTTTGTATCTTTTCGGTTTTCTTTTTTTTATCTGATAACCAAGAGGCAAGTTCTACATTTTCAAGAACATTCAAGGACGAAATAAAATGAGATTGCTGGAGAACCAGTCCGATATTTCTTCCACGAAAGTGATCCAGTTTTTTTTCTGACAAAGAACTCAGGTTGACATCTCCAATCAAAATTTCGCCCGAAGCAGGTCGTAATAATCCTCCTAAAAGATGTAAAAATGTAGTTTTTCCTTTTCCTGAACCTCCCGTAATAAGAAGTGCTTCTGTAGGATTGCATTGCAAATCAGGGAAATCAAATCCTGTTTTTGAATTATAATTGAAATTTAAATTCCGTGTAGTGATCATTCTGGATTTCTATTTTATCAGTAAAGCCTGCAATATACTAAAACTGCAAAAATTAAATCCTTAAAATTGGGTTAAACGATTTTAAAAAACACCATCGTCCTTAAAACTGTAATACCCTTTTTCGGTTATAATGATATGGTCGAGGACATTTATATCCAAATTATTTCCCGCTTCTTTAAGTTTTTTGGTTATCTGTTTATCGGCATCGCTTGCTTGGAGCACTCCCGAAGGGTGATTATGCGTCAGGATGATTGCAGTTGCATTATGCTCGAAAGCTGTTTTGAATATCAACCTGATATCTACGACAGTTCCAGTAATTCCGCCTTTGCTCAATTGTGACTTGTAGATAACTTTATTGGAATTATTCAGGTATAAAACCCAAAATTCTTCGTGGGGCAATTCGCCAATTATGGGTTGCATGATGTTAAAAACCGCTCTACTTGAAGTGATTTTTGTGAGTTCGACTGTCTCTTCGGAACGACGTCTTCTTCCGAGTTCCATTGCAGCAATGATTGTTATTGCTTTTGCTTCGCCAATTCCCTTAAAGGTAGTGAGCTGTTGTAAGGACAATTTCCCCAAAGCATTGAGATTTTCTACACTTGCCAAGATACGTTTGCTTAAATCAACTGCACTTTCGCTTCGGCTTCCTGAGCTGATGAGTATGGCTATTAATTCGGCATCACTGAGAACGCTTTTGCCTTTGAGCATTAATTTTTCGCGGGGCTTGTCGTCTTCTGCCCAATATTTTATCGAAAAAGGAGTATTTTCTTCCATTGCTTTTGGCGTTTAGTTATTGGAATGGTTTTTATAACGCTTTGATACTTAAACTTAAATTTCATCGTTTGAATATCAAATACTAAAATATGAAATCCTTTTATATCTTGTTTCTTTTTGTTGGGTTTTCTTCGTTTGTAATTGAAAAAGATTTTGCCGAAAAACTTTCGGATGCAGCCATTTCAATTACGAAGGACAAAGTTACATATGACCCAAAATATGTTTCAATTCCGTATCCAAATGGCGATGTTCCCAAGGACAGAGGCGTTTGTACGGATGTTGTGATTCGTTCCTACCGGAAATTGGGCATTGATTTGCAGAAAGAGGTTCATGAGGACATGAAAAAGAATTTTTCACTTTACCCTAAAACATGGGGATTGCGAAAAACGGACACCAATATTGACCACCGAAGGGTTCCGAATTTGCAAGTGTTTTTTATCAGAAAAGGAAAAAGTCTACCGGTTTCAAATAAAGCATCCGATTATAAAACAGGTGATTTGGTGACTTGGATGATTAACGATAAGTTGCCTCATATAGGGATTGTGACCAACAGAAAATCCCTCCCCGACGCTTCTGGAGAAAAAAGAAATCTCATCGTTCATAATGTTGGAGCCGGACAGGTTTTGGAGGATTGTCTTTTTCGATATAAGATTACAGGACATTACAAATACAGTCGATGATTATTTCTTTTTGATGTTCTTTAGCATTTTAGAAAAACGACTTGCTGTTTTATCTTGATCATCTACATAATTGTAGGCATTACCATAACCGTATTTGAAGTTATTCATGTCAACATCATTTAAGAGCAATATTATATCTTTGAATCTCTTGTCCTTTTTCAATTTTTCAGCAACTTCAAGTAATCGTTTGTCTAAATAATCTGCCCTAACAACGTATAAACATAAATCGGCAACTGTATTTAAAAGTAATGTATCTGAAACCAAACCTACTGGAGCTGAATCAATAATAACATAATCGTATTTTTCCTTTAGCTGTGTTATCAAGTCGTTTAGACGGTTGTTTTTGATAATATCTATAAAGTTGGGCAGGATCAAACCTGAATTGATTACATCCAAATGTTCAATTCCGTCAATCTTGTTGATGATGTCATCCAAAACCAACTGATCATCTTTGATGTAATGAGTTACACCAAACTTTGAAGTTATTTTAAAATATTCGTCGAGTTTTGGCACTCTTAAATCTAAACCTATAAGTACTACTTTGTGACCAGAAAATGCAAGATTTGCCGCTAAATTTGAAGACACGAATGATTTTCCCTCACCACTAATTGTTGAGGTAATCAATATTGATTTGCATTTTTTTGTATCATTCAAAAGAAACTCCAAATTGGCAACTAATAATCGGAAAGACTCTCCAACAGTAGTTCTATCATTTTTCTTCAATATTATTCTTTCACTATTTTCGCCTCTGGCAATATTTCCTAAGATTGGAATATTAATCAGTTTCTCTAATTGCTTGCTATCTTTTATCTTTGTGTCTAAGACATTTTTGATATAGATAAACAAGAAAGGTATAATGAATCCAATTACTATACAAATTAACAGAATCATTGGTTTGACTGGCGAAACAGCTTTTTTAGCAGTATAGGCATGGTTAATGACTTTTGCAGAAGGGAGTGCTGAAACTGCTGATATTGTTGCTTCTTCTCTTTTTTGAAGTAAAAACAAAAACAAGGCTTCTTTGGTTTGTTGCTGTCTAAAAATATCACGATATTCTCTTTCTTGACGCGGGATATTTCCAATTTTAGAGTTGACGATGTTGTCTTGCTTTTTAAAGTTGTTTAAGGTGATGGTCAATGATGATTTTTGATTTTTAAGCCCCTCAACGATAACTCCTCTTATATCTTCTAGTGTATTGGTAAGTGTAATAACTTCAGGATTAAATTCAGTTGAAACTTTCAGGTAATTTCGCTTTAGTGAAAAAAGTTGATTATGTTTTTCTATATTCAAAACAATGTTAGGTTCCTGGAGTCCAATGTTTGAAGGGATCAATTCATCAGGATTATTATCCAGATAATCTCTCATATACTTAACCAAGCTCAACTGTATTTGGGTTTCATTGATTTTTTTTTCAATTTCTGATTGCCCTAAAATATATTGTTTGGCTTCAGAACTGATATCGGTTAATTTATTTTCAGTTTTAAACTCTTCAACATTTTTTTCTAATTTGGTTAAATCTTCATTTAACACAACAATCCTGTTGTTGATGAACTCGGCTGTCTTTAAGGCAATCCTGTTTTTGTCGTTGATAGCATCATTTATGTAATGAAGCACTATTTTATTGAGGACATCTTCTGATTTTTCGGGTAGATTAGATTTTAATTTTATTAAAATTGAATTTGCGGTTTTACTTATAGGCTCCACTATCAAATCATTTCTTAACACATCTACAACTTCATCAAAATCTTTGATTTCCATTTTAAAATAGCTGCTCTTATACTTTGAAAGCATCAACAAGTTAGGAATTAAAACCATTTTATGGTTGTCCAGATTGAAGCTCTGACCGAATTTCAAATTGGATTCTTTTCCAGATTCGTCAATTAAAACGAAGTTATTCTGGTCTTGAATCTCTATATAGAAAATAAGGTTTTCAATTGACATAGAGTCATTGCTCTTTATCATTAATTCAAAAGGTTTCTGCTTATAAACCTCAACAAATCTTTTGGTAATTTCTGTTCTATTATAATACTTTACATTTAGCTTTAACTCATTGACAACACTCGAAACTACAGGAATAGATTTTATAATTTGAATTTCATCATCGATAAAGCTATTATTTGAACCAAATCCCATATCTGGCATTAGAGTTAAATCAGACAAAACCCCTCCTTTATCTTTCTTTAGAAGAATTGTAGTTGTGGTATCAAATTGGGGTTCGGTATAGCGAATGTAAAAAAATCCAAATATTAGAAAAAGTAGTATACTTAATATAAACCATTTATAGTGAATAGTATATTTTTCAATACTTTCCTTCAAGCTTACATTGCTTTCGGTCTTTGTATTATCTTCAAAAAAGTCCTGATAATCTGTCATATTATATTCTTAACGAAGGTAAGTCGTTTTAAGGTTAAACTCTAGCCTTACTTATTTTACTAAATATTCGAAATATTGCTAATAGCCAAAAGTATAAACATTAATTTTAAGAAAAAAGTAATTTATCTATTAATTACAAGGTATAATAACAAATTAGTGTGCAAATAAAAAAAGCTGTCTTTTCAGACAGCTTTTTAAAAACTTAACGTTAAAATTTATTTTTTAACAACTTTCAAATTATGAACTTTATCACCTTGAATTAGTTGAACGTTGTAGATACCTGCCGCCAATTGATGGCCAAGTCCTGATCGTACTAATTCATTAGAATTAAGTGTTTTTCTTTCAAGAAGTTTTCCACTCATGTCATAGATGTGTATATCTGTAACGGTGTTTGAAACAAGGTTCAAACCTAAACTAAATCCATCAGTAAATGGATTAGGGAAAGCTTTAATTACTAGTTTCTCGGTAGTTTCCGCGGCTGGTCTAGCTCCCAAAGATGGAGTTGTAACTGTACAAGCTGTACCGTATGCAGACCACACATCTCCTATTAAAGAAGCCACTTCAACTTGATAGGCAGTTCCTGGAAGGATTTCCATATCCAAAGCAGAAAGATAGAATCTCATATTTGAAGTTCCTACATATTCTTCCATATTTGCACCTTGAGTTACTTTAAATTTGTAAGCCGTTGCATTTGCAACGTATTGTGCATACATGTTAGCATTTTCAGCTAAAGTAACACCACAGTAAGCATCTCTCAACTTTGTAGTTGGCAATCCTGCTGGTGTAGTAATGCTACAAGTAGCGCCATAAGGACCGAATACTCCACCCACTTCTACTGCAACATCTACAGTAAAAGTAGTTGCTAATGGATAGCTTGCAAGCATAGACATATAGAATTTTGAATCTGGTCTGTCAATTGTTTGCACATTTGCTCCTTCAGTAATTCTAAATCTATATTGAGTCGCACCATTTACATAATCTGCATAGATATTGTCATTAACAGATGCTAATGTAATTCCGCAATAAGCCGTTCTTAATTTTGAAGTTGGAGCTGCAGGAGTAGTAACAGTACATATTGCACCATAAGCTCCCCATGTTCCATTTACAAATACAGCAACATCTACATCATACGTTGTTCCTGCCATAACGCTTGGCAACATTGACATTACAAATCTTGAATCAGGCCTGTCATACGTTTGAACATTCGCTCCATTAGTAACTCTAAATCTGTATTGAGTCGCACCATTTACATAATCAGCATAAAGGTTACTTCCCATAGAAGCTAAGGTAATATCACAAAATGCTGTTCTTAATTTACTTGTTGGTAAAGCTGGCGTAGTTAAATTACAAGCTGGTCCAAAATCAGAATAAACCCCGTTTAATTCTACTTGAGCTTTAATTGAGTAGACTGTATTTCCTGCAAAATTTGCTAGAGTATTCATATAGAAGAATCTTTCAGTAGCTTCTGTAAACTCTTCTACCATTGTGGTCATATTAGTAACACTAAAGCGATATTTTGTTGCTTGAGGAACCCATGTGAAATATACTTTTGAAGTAATTTCAGGCAAGTTTCCACCACATAAATAATGCATTTCGGTAACAGGAGATGCTGTCAAAGTTATCGGACAAGATGTTCCATAAACTCCATATGTTCCTGCTGTTCTTACTCTAACTGAAACGTTATAAGTTGTACCATAGACAATATTAGCTTGACCAAAGTCAGCAAATGTTACATTAGGATCAACTGAAATTGCAGTATAAGTATTTGTTCCATCTGTAATTTGGAACGTATATTCTTGTGCACCTGCTGTTGGAACCGCAGAAAATTCATCATAGAATGCTTCTAATATAGTTGTTCCACAATCTGCTGCATCAATAGTAGTAGTTGGCAATTGAGAAATTGCTAAATCAAACGATCCTCTTGCACCTGCACTGGTTGAGAATACTCTAACAAAATACTCAGTATCAGCAGTTAATGTACTTAATACTAAGTCATTACCAGTCAAACTTGAAGCCCCAACCTGCGTTAAAGCACCACAAACTCCAGAGTAGACAGCAAAACCTACAGCAACTGGAGCAGTAAATGTTGTTTCAAATAATAATGTTGTATTGCTTCCTGAATTGAATGAATACCAGCTATCATAATAAGTGGCAAAACCACTACCTGATGTTGGCACTGCAACTCCTAAACTTGCAGATGAACAAGTGTTGTTTGCTGTCAAAGGTGTTCCTATAGCAACTGCTTCTGGAGCCGAACATTCATCATTGAGAGTTGCTGGAGTACATAATGGAGCACAAGTAAGGGTCAATATGAAGTTTCCAGTTGCACTAAGATTAGTTCCTGATTGGTACCCATGAACAAAAACATAATAATCTGTTCCAGCTACTGCATTAAAATTCACTTCTGATCTCAATCCACTTGCTGCACATGCAGCATCATCATTACCTGCTACACAAGTAAATGTGCCACATGAACCAGAATAAACTGTTAATCGAGAGTCATAACCAACAGCGTTGCAGGTTGTTATAGTAACGCTACTATTATCTCCTATATATTTATACCATACTCCTCTTTCCGTTGCATTTGTTCCAGTAGCACCACAGTCTTGGTAGTTACTATCTACAGTTGAACCTGTGGTAGATCCTGCTACAGTTTGTACACTTCCTGAACAAGAAGGAAGTGTAATTGCATTAGCACAATCATCATTATTTATTGGTCCTGTAAATTCCTTAGGATTATCTGTTGCAGTTGCAACATTGTAATAATTCACAACTGGTCCAGTACATCTTGCATACTCATAAACTCTTGCGTAATAAGTGCCACTTGTCAATCCTGTTACAGTTACACTAGATCCTGTACCATCATAAACGATTTGCTCTCCTGATGTATATACAGTTCCTGCTACAGTTACTGAAGCTGAATCTACTGGATCTGTAAATGAATTTGTTGTATTAACAACAACATATCTTCTACCTCCATTTCCGTTAGTCCATGTTAAGGTAGTACTTGTAAGACCGCTTGTAGCAACGATAGCTGATGCTTGTGTTGTTGGAACTACTGGCCCTTTTACTTCTGAAACTGTTGAATAACCCGATAACCCTGAAGGTGTACAAGTAATTTTTAAACGATATTGAATATCAGTTCCTGCAAATACAGGTGGTGTATAACTTATTGTTGTAGCACCAGTTCCACCAGTTGCGTTAACAAAAGTATCACCTCCATCAGTTGATTCTTCCCATTGATACGTAAAACCTGTAGCTCCTGTCGAAGAACCTGTTACTGTCCTTACACCTGGAGCAGCTCCTGTACACACACTTGACAATGCAGGCGAAACTGTTCCACCAGTAGGAGTATCTGTACAAGGAAGTGGCGGTGTGAATGTGAATTTTTTTCCAACTAGATTAGTAAGCGTTGATATAGTATTATTAGCGGTAGTACTCGAAACTGTTGCAGTTGCTGAATTAGTAACGCTCAAAAATGAACTCATATCGTTTATTCCTATTGAAGCAGAAAGTGCCCCTGCACTAGCCATAGAACCATAAACAAATTCTATAACATTTGTTGTCTCATATATTCTCAATTTATAAGAAGCCTTGTTAGTTGCAGAAGTAGCTCCACTACCCCCAACATTTATTAAATGCCAACCAACTTCTAAGATTTGATTAGGGGTTGTCCCTGAAAGAGCATAACTAACTGGCCCTCCATTAGCATGATTATCATCCCAAAATGGAGCAATTAAAGGCCTTAATGCTGCAGTATTACTTAACGAATTAGTCCATCCAGAAGAAATCGCAGTTCCCCCTAATCTGATCATTCCATTAGTTGTTACGCTAAAGGTAGTGTAATCAACACCTCCAAAATTAAACGTAAAACCAATTGGCAATGCCAAATGTGTACCATCATCACCTGTAGCCGTTGTTACAGTTCCTCCCACTGCCACATAAGTTTCAGTTGATTCTGCAAATGAATATGCACTGGTTTGTGCATTCGAAACGCTTCCTATAAAAAGGAAAAATACTGGCAATAAAACCGACAAAAGCTGATATCGCCAACAATTTTTGGCAAGACCACTTTTTTTAGAATAAAAACCCTCTTGGCTTTTATTCGAATTGTAATTCTTAATCATGTTAATAAATTTTTAGATTGACAGCTAATGTATAATTTAATTTATTATTAACAAAGTATTAATAAATAATTATACAACCATACTTAAAAAAATTAATTATTCTGAATTAATTTCTCTTAAAAACAGTCACTACATAATTTGTGATTTATTAGTATTTTCAATACTTTACAACAAATAAGAGCCTAAAAAAATAGCACAAAAACAAACTTAATTACTTCTTGCTTTTTTTATAACAATATTAAAAACTACTTTCAAAAAGTATTTTATATCCGTTTCTATAGGATTTTTAATATACATTTTTAGATAATTTTCTTCTGAAATCATTATTTCGTCTAAAGTTTTTGGCAAATCCGCATAAAAAGGAGGAAGCAGACCTGGTTTTGTGTTTTTTCGAAGTTCTTGTAACTCAACTTTATAGAGACTTAAATAATGTGGACTCAAGGGACGTACTCCAATGAATTTGATTTCGCCTTTAAAGAGGTTAATAATCATTGGGAGTTCATCAATCCAATATTTACGGAGGATTTTGCCTGGAGTTGATATTCTAAAGTCATCGTTTAATTTACCGCCTTCTTTTAAATTGTTCTTTTCAAAAACATATTGTTGCAAATATTCAGCATAGGGATGCATGGTTCTAAATTTGTAGACTTTTATTGGTTTTCCATTTTTCCCCACTCTATTTAATTTTATCAGTAATCCGTATGTTGGATTTAGATTAAAGCATGGTTCGGCAATTTTTCTTGAAACAAAATAAAGCTTGTTATTGATAACTTCTTCTTTAACAATTTCAAATCCACAGGAATAAAGCCTTCCTAATACTTCCGGTCTGGATATTACCCTTCCTTTCCCTTTGGTAAGAAAAAAATATAAATTTTGAGTGAGTTTCATTTTTGGCGAAACCCGTGTTAGCAATACATCAAAAAAGTAATAGATATAATTGAATGGCTTTGGAAACTTTTTTAGAAGTCGTTTTTTTCTAACAGCATAGGTTTCCACACTGTCAATGAACAATCCCCCAACGGGAAGTTTTTTGTTTACGGATTCAAAATATTTATTGATCCAACGAAAATCATTTACTCTTTTTAGATTGATTATTGTGTTATAGGTACCAACATTTAATGAATCAATATTGAATCTCGTATTAGTAGATGTAATAAAGGTTTGGTCCGAGAACTCAACATTTTGGTTGAGAAACTCGAAAACTTCTTCGCCTACCTGGCTTACGATTAATTCCTTATTGGTATTTAAAACAATATTATTAGTCATTCAAAAGCAGTTGTAAAATTTTTTCAGCAGCAGTACCATCTCCATATAAATTAGCAGCCTGGATATTTTGATTTTTATCAAACCAATAATAGCTTTCTATGATCATCTCAAAATTGGCATCACAAAGACGAGCCGCTCCACTTTCTACGATTTCAACCCATTCCGTTTCTTGCCTTAAAATAATGCACGGTTTGCTGAAAAAGAAAGCTTCCTTTTGAACACCTCCTGAATCTGTAATTATAAGCTTTGCATTTTTTTCGAGTGCTATCATTTCCAAAAAGGAAACTGGTTCAATAATTATAAGATTTTTATTTTCATCCAACTCCTTACTAAAACTTTCATCTAACAAAACCTTCCTCTGTTTCAAAGTTCTGGGATGAAGTGGCAAAACAATTTTCACGTTCTCTTGTCTACTAATATGATGCAGGCTTTTAAAAATTTGCTTCAGCCTCTCCTTATCGTCTGTGTTGTTATTCCTGTGAATTGTGGCAAGGACATATTTATTTTTTTCAAGATCCAAAATTTCAAGAACATTCGAGCTTTCTGCAATTTCAGAAAAGTATAAGCTGTTGTCCAGCATAACATCTCCAAGATTGAATATCCCAGGATTGTCTATTGTGAAGGGTGGATTACTTTCTAAATTAAAACCTTCTCTTTTTAAATTATCTACACCGGTTTGAGTGGGAGGAAAAAGATAAGTCGAAACATGATCGCTGACAATCCTGTTGATTTCTTCAGGCATGCTTTTATTGAAAGACCTCAACCCAGCTTCTATATGAACTACCTGAACATGCATTTTTGAAGCGGAAATAGCCCCTGCCAAAGTTGAATTGGTATCTCCATAAATAACCATGAAATTTGGCTTTTCTGTTTCAAGAATTTCTTCTATACCGCTGATCATTTTTCCTGTTTGATTGCCGTGCTTGCCCGATCCGATATTTAAATTATAATCGGGTTTTGGAATTTGCAGTTCTTCAAAAAAAACTTCCGACATGTTTGCATCGTAATGCTGTCCTGTATGAACAATGACTTCCTTTATTTTTGTCTGGAATTTATTTTTTATTGACCTGCTGATTGCAGCCGCTTTTATGATTTGAGGCCTGGCTCCTATGATGGTTAGAATCTTAATCATTTTGAATGAATTTATTTTGAAAATCGCTTTTAGATTTAAATTCAAGATCGCTTTTAGGAAAATTCGTTATATACCAAAGAATAAAATCATTTACATTAATTTTTTCCGAAAGGAGCTTTTGCTTTCTTTGCTTATAGATGATTTCATTATTATCGTTAGAAACAATTTCATCGATCTTTTCCAGTAGGCCAATTTCATTATCCGGCTTGATACCAAATGTGAGATTATAGTTGTGCTCCAATTCTTCCAAAACTGAAATCCTATTGACAAAACTGCTTACTCGAATATTTGGTGTTCCTAGAATAGCACTTTCAACTGCCATACTCTGACTGTCTCCGATGAAAAGACTGCAATAGGAAAGAATATGATGGATGTCTAAAGGATCTATTTTTAATTTATACTCTGAATATTTTTCATCTAAAAAACCTTCCGAAGAAATCAAAACTTGTCCTTTTACTCTAAGCTTTTTTATGATTTTATCCAATACATCTTCGGATATTCCTTTGGCATTAACATCATGATGTGCTCCTAGATTTGACAATCTCAATATAAAATATTTCTCTTTTAAATTATATTTTTGTACAATTTGATAATCCGGTTGAAAAACATTTGGATGAAGATAGGAGAGTTTTTGATAGCCATGATATTTCACCCCTTTTTTCTCCCATTTTCCTAATTTGCAAACCACAGGAGTTATTATTCTATCTGCAAATGGATGTGCCAGATAATTTAAGATTGGCACAACATCAATATCATCCTCAATAAAAAACAATGATTTTATTCCCATCAACTTTCCAATATGAGTGATTTCTGTTGATGTCCCCACTAGTAAATCTGGTTTGAATTTCCTGCAAATCCTCCAGAGCCTAACATCTTGTTTTAAAAGCCCCAATGCAATAGACAATAGATTATTGTTCCTGCCTTCGGGCAAAATATTTACGTAATCTATTTTCTCATCATCAAGCAAGTTGAGAAGAATATCCTTTTTTGTGGCAATTACTAAAACCTCATTATCCAATTGCGTCTTTTTAATTATATTTTTAAAAAGATGGAATTGTGCAGGATGATGCAAATAAAAAATGATTCTCATATTTTAATCTTCTAATAATTCTTCCAAGTTTTTAAGAATTTTTGCCGGGACCCCACCTACCAAAGTTCTAGGAGGAACATCTTTTGTAACTACAGATCCCGTTGCAACAACTGCCTCATCACCAATAGTAACACCTGGAATGATGGTTACGTTTGGCATAATCCACACTCCTTTTCCTATTATTGTTTTTGATATCGATCTTGGATAAAGCTTTTTCAGTCTTGTTTCTGTTGGTATGTTGGCGTGTGCCGTAATGATTGTTCTGTCGCCAATGGCACTATGGTCCCCAATGTGAATCTGATCTGTAAAAACTCGATCAAAAATAACTTCGTGACCAATGTATACTCCCTTCCCAATATGAACACCTCTCCATCTGTGGATATGGGTTCTCCATGATTTAATTGGACAAATAAAAGCGAGCTTGTCTAAATAAAACCGGATGAGAAATGTAAATCCATATTGTATTTTACCGAAAAAACTGTTCTTATTATAAAACTCAAGGACTTCTTTAGCAGGCATATCTTATTTTTTTAATGTTGAATAATATTCTTTACAAGTGGCAAACTTTATATTCTTTTGACTGAAGAAAATCAATTCTTGTTCAAGAATTGGAAGACCTTTTTCGCCTAAATTCTTGACTTTTAGTTTATGTCTCAATACATCTCCCAAATAATATGAAATGATGTTATTGGTTCTTTTATCAATTTTTTTTCCATCGTATTCCTCATCAATAAACTCATTTGGATGTGTCAAAAAATTGATTGGCCTTTCATTGATTTTAGACTCCAAATACAATAAATTTCTTGTCATCCTGTTGAGTGGTGGGGCAATTCTCATAAAAGTACCGATGTAGGGAAACCCAAATGCCGAAATAGGAATTTCTAAAATTTCTCCATCTCCTTTCTTGAAAATATTATTTTGCTCTGTAAAATAGGGCATTCTTGGAGCAAACAACCAATTCAATTTTTTCAATCCGCCGAAGGACATGAACATATCTAGCCTTTGAGAAGAAACTGAACTATCTATCTTGAATCCAGTTTCGAACAAAGCCCGGGTTGTATTCTTTTGAACCCTTGCAGCTGGTGCTCGAAACGAAATAATTTCATCTCCTATAATATCTTCAATAATGTTTTTTGAAGTTGTGAGGTGTTCAATTTGCTTTTCATAACTCAAAACATCAAAGGCATTTTCAACTTTGTGCGAAAGTCCATGCGAACCAATTTCATGCCCTCTTTCATAAGCCATTTTTACCACTTCGGGCTTTAATTTGGCAATATAACCCGTATAAAAAAAAGTGGCCTTGACATTGTATTTTTCATACAAATCCAATAATCTTGGCATTCCTTGATTCAAGACATATTCTGCCGTTTCATCCCTTAATTTGTGATTTAGGATGGAAGTCGTTTCAACATCATTCGTAAACAATACATTAATCATACTATATTATTTTTCATTTCTGGCTTCCATCTCAAAGAAACTCATTGGTTTTTGCTTGTAGATTCTAGAAATCAACGGTTTTCCATATTTTAAAATCTTTTGAATCATTACAAAATTATTCGGATAGTCCAAGAATGATTTGTTGGGCGAATTCCAAATCTTGAGAAATTCTTCTTGAGAGATATCTAATTTTTTCAAGACATAATTTTTGGTATCCTCTAACTTTTCAGGCGTTTCAAAAGGCTTGCTAATTTGCTCCAAAGCTTGTTCCCTGGTAATTGCATTACTTGCAACTTGGGCCGAAAGATGAATCAAGCGTTTGTCTATTCCGAATTTTTGAGGCAACCAATAGGACATCGCGAATTTTGTGAAAATATTTTCATGATGATGTCCTCCGTAATCCTGCCAATCATAAATCTCCATCAACAATTCCTTGGCTTCTTGTTTTTTATAATCGATATAATAATAAGGTCGGACTTCTTTTATCTTTTTTATATATCCATAATAAACCAAATTAATATTATTTAGGAAAGGAAAAGTCTTGAGCTTTATGCCGCTTCCAAATATTTTATGAACATGTTTCAGTTGCTTATAATCAGAATAGGTCCATTCGCGCGGTTGCTTTCCTTCTGACCTAAAATCATTTCCTCGTAAAATAAATTTTATATTTTCCCTATTGGCAATTTTATACAAAGCCCCTTTTATTGCCATATCTGTTGGCGTATCTATCCATGGCAATGAAGCTCTTACGTAACTTCTCAACAGGTCTTTTATTTCCTGATAATTGATGACGTAGGTTTCTAAATCGATGTTGAGCTTTTTAGTTATTTTCTGGATGTTTTTCACTGCAATATCTGTACTCCAACCATTATCGAGATTGACAGCCAAAGGCCTTAATCCATAAATATTTTTGGCAACGTGCAAAAGATAGGAACTGTCAACACCACCGCTAACACCAATGATGCAATCGTATCTGTTGTTTTTACCCTTCTCCTTAATATCTTCTACAATATTTTCCCATATCTCGGCTCCTTTTTCTCCTCTGGGAAAATTATTTTCCAATATTTTTTGCAAGTGATAATAATTTGAAACACCATCTGAATCAAACTTTATTCCGGGCACCGTATCGTTCCAAATTCCTTTTGTGCAAATTTTTATCATTTTCTCAAAACATTTAATTTTTCTTCCAAAACCGGATAATTTACCAATACTGCTTTTCTTTCTCCATGATATACAAAAAGGCTTCCTGCTGCCAAACCATTAACTGTAGTGTCTTTATGAATTTTCCTCATATCATTCAAATCCTTTGCTCCACCGAGAACCGTTATTGGGATTGTCAATACTGATGAAACTCTCTTTATCAAATCCGCATCATAGCCTGACATTGTTCCATCTTTTTCAATTGACTGAAGAATTATTTCCCCGGCTCCTGCTTGTTCCATTTGAAGTGAAAATTGCTCCGGACTTAAGGCTAAATTCTTTTTGCCTTGTCTGTACCAAACATATTCCTTGCCCCAAAAGTTTTTCCTTACATCTATGCAAACCACGATTGTTGATGATCCGAATTCAGCCGCGGCTTCACTTACAAAGGCTGGATTTTCGCAGGCAATGGTATTCAAAATCACCTTCTCTGCACCAGCTTCAATTATACTTTTTATTTGCTTGATGGTAGAAATTCCGCCTCCAACAGAAAAAGGCATATTGGCTTCTTCGCCAACATCTCTGACAAAATCCAATGAGATACATCGATTTTGAATAGTGGCATCGATATCAATAAAAACCAGTTCATCTGCTTCTAAATCATTAAAAATCTTTACTGCATTTATCGGATCTCCAATGTATCTATGCTTTTTGAATTTGGTTGACTTTACCAATCCTGAATCTCTTAAGAGCAATACCGGAATTATTCTAGGCCTGTACATCTTACTATAAATTTATAAAGTTTTTAAACAATTGTTGTCCTTGACTATGGCTCTTTTCCGGATGAAATTGCACACCAAAAATATTGTTCCTTTCGATTGCCGATACAAATTCATACGAATAATTTGTTGTCGTCAAAACATCTCTCGAATCATTGCATTTTACATGATAGCTGTGAACGAAATAAAAAGATTCTTCATCGGTTATTCCTTCTAATAAACTTGATTTTTTTTGCTTTATAGCAGAATTCCAGCCCGTATGAGGCACTTTAAACGCAAATTTATTGGCCATTTCAAACTTAACGACTTCTGCATCAAACCATCCAAAACCCGAAACATTGCCTTCCTCGCTGCTTTTTGCCATAAGTTGCATTCCGAGGCAGATTCCGAGAACGGGTTTGTTTTTTACCAAAACGTGCTCATTAATTGCATCCCAGAAATTGTTACTTTTTATATTATTTATTGCTGAACCGAAATGACCTACACCTGGCAGGATAATTTTATCTGCAAGAATAATATCATTTGGAGTTGCACTTATCTTGACATCCTTATTTTCTCTCTCTATTTTTCTGTAAATGGACTTTAAATTTCCCATTCCGTAATCTATAATAATGATCATAAATTTTATTTGTTTGTTATTTATGATGGAGCATTTCCTTATAAAGCTCTAAAATTTTATTTGCGATTGAAACTTCATCCAAACCTTTTTCTAAAATTTTGAGCCTGCCTTTTGTTTTTGATTCTGATTTTGCAAAATTTAGTGCTTTTGTCAAATCTCGACCAACTTCTATATCATTATAACTCGTGAGATAACAACCTGAAACATTATGAATTAGATCAGAAACATCTCCCACATCAGTACTTACCAATGGCGTTTTACAAGCCATCGCTTCTTTTATAAATTGTGGCGAACCTTCATTGAAAGAAGTCATAATTGCCACATCAACAGCATTAAAAAGCAAGGCAACTTCATTTCTGCCATATCCATTCAATTCTATAAGTTCTACATTTTTATTTTCTATTGATTCAACCGCCTTTCTTGCCAAATCATAATTTTTGACCTTATTATCAAAACTAGATGAGAATAGAATATAGGTTTTGCTTAATTCCAATTTCATCAACTTTCTACTTTCCTCTTTATCCATCGGTTTAAACAAGGAAACATCTATACCACAAGGAATTACCTCTCCTTTTATATTTCCTGCTTTTTCTTTCAATTTTTGAGATACAAAAATGTTTTTTTTGGATAAAAAAATACTTATTTTGGAAAGCAGAAATGCCTTTTTATCATTGATATCCGATCCATGATACGTTGTTACTACCGGAATTTTTCTTTGCAAAACCGACAATAATCCCGACAAGCCATAATGTGCATGTATTAAATCCGGTTTAAATTCTTTGATAGCTTGAAGCATCAAACTATAGTTTTTCAAATATCCTTTTATACCGCTTCCTTTTATGAGATAAAAAGAAATTTCTACTCCAATTTTCTTCAACGATTCTGCTTGATCTGTAATAAAACAGATGTTCTGTGAGTTTCCGCTGCAAACAATCAAGACTTTCATATCCTTCTAGCTTTAACTTTTTGCAATCTAAAAAACAGACCCAGGATTGCTCCAAGATATATAAAAATGACCATCTTGAACGTAACATGATACATCTGACCTCCAAAAGAGGTAAAGAACGGCAGGAATAAAAAAACTAGAAACAATGCTTTAAACCGATTCAAAACTTTGATGGGAATTTTAGTTTTTATATTTTTGAATTTCAAATAATTGCGATAAACCTCTACAAAAACCATAAAATAAAGCAACAAACCAACAAGCCCAATCGTATTTACGATAAGATTGTAATCAACGTGGAGGTTCCTGTCTCCAAACTTACCCTCTGCATAATTTCCAACTGAATTAAATCCTTCTAATCCAAAGAAACTTTTTATTGGATTTTGAAAGGATAGCGTTTCACTCCATACAAAACCTGTTTCAAGATATCTTGCTTCGCTTTCCAATGAGCCACTTTCAAATCTGCCGGATCTGGCTTCCAATCTTGAAAACAATAAATCTTGGTATAAAGGCATAGAAAGGATAAACACGAATCCTAGTATAAAAAGATACCTTGCTATTCTTTTCAACTGGAAAGTTAGGTACAATTGCATCAACAATCCTAAAACCACACCAACAATTGCTATCCTTTTTATGGAAAGCAATAAAATGACGAAATTGAAAAATGCCAGTGAGAAAACAATTATTGTATTTTTTTTGTTTTTAATGTTTTGAAACAAAAGTAAAGGCACAACCAGAATACTATAGGTAAAAAGATTCCAACTGTCTCTTAAATTCCCCACTAGAAAAGTATCTTCTTCGGAATAGACCGCTTCACCTAATTTAAAAACAGAACTTATTATAAAATTAATCATTAAAATTGCCAATACAATTACCATTGATTCATTGAGCTTTTTTAATCCTTTAAAAGAATTAAAAGTATTGAATCCGATAATAAAGGTCAGCATCGAAATAATAATTTTTAGCGATATGGATAATGATTGAGCTATATCAGTACTAAAAAGAACATTGATCAAGACATAGAAGCAAAAAATTAAATTCCACTTGTAATATTTTGTATTTTGAGGATTCTCGATTGCCAACTTGATAATTATAAACAACAAAAACAAGGCTCTAATGATAGGTATTACACCACCTTTTTCAAAGAATAAAAGCGAAATATCAATCAAGACATTTATTGGGATTATATATTGAATTAACTTTTTAAACATTAAATGATTGATGTTTTAAAGGTTTTGTTTATCATTATTTTAAGCAAGAAATAATTTAAAATCGAACACAAAAACATTGCTACGCAAGAACCTAAAAGTCCAAAATAGTTTGTAAAAATTAACTGCAAAACAACACACAAGATCAAAACCATCAAAGTCCTAATGTTATTTTCCTTATTCTTGCCCATCATTATGAGCATTCCTCCGCTCCAATATACCAATGCAAAAAACAAATAGCCTGTTAGGCAAATTACAAAATAGATGTAGGTACCTGCAAATTCCTCCTTGATAAAACTCGTCACGATTTTATAGGCCATCAACAACACTAAAAATTGTGCACCAACAATATAAAAATTCACCTTCTTAATCTTTCCTATCTTCTCTTTTAATTCTTGGACATCACCTTTTGTCCAAAATTCAGAAACAACTGGATTAATGTTTTGCATAATCAGACCAGGAAAAACGGCCAATGTTTTGACGAAAAAAACTATAAAACTGTATATTCCTAGTTCTTCGATTGGAAGAAAAATTCCAACAATAATGATATCAATATTGGCATTCATTACTGAAACAATTTCTGAAATATAGGTTTTAAGTCCGAAAGCAAAATTCTCCTTCACTTGAGCTCTAGTGAAATTGAAATCAATATTTTTCCTAACAGAGTAGATATTAAAAAAGAACAAACATCCTTCTGAAAACAAAAAGCAATACAATACAACTTCGATACTTTGCCCAGATAAAACTGTTGTTACTACGAATCCTAACAAAAGTAACCATCTCAAAATACGTTCTGTTGCCACTTTCTTCTGATCTCTTTTTCCTGAATAAAATGCCATAAAATTTTTATTGACATTGAAGAAAGGAAGTGCAAAAAAAGGAATAACGATGGCTTGCGAAATTGATTTTATACCCAAAACATTTGTTGCAATTTCATTCAAAAAAATAAACCCCGTACTTAGAAAGGCTGAAACCAAAAAAGTAAAAAATATATTAGATGTGAATAATGTATTCTCTTCATTTAAAGTTTTATTTTTTTCTGCAATTTTCTTTATCAGTGTGTTGTTCAATCCTAAAGCACAAAAAATGGAGGCAATGGTATAAAAAGCCATTGCCTTGTTAAAAAGCCCAAGTCCTGCTGTTCCTGATTTATAAACAATTATAAAATTAAGAAAAAAGCCACAAACAAATAAAACTATTTGTGCCATCAGAAGCCAAACAGTGTCTTTGGAGAATTTACTAACTAATAATATCTTTACATTATCCGTAAGATTTTTGGGTTTCAACATCATTCTACTTTCAAAATATGAAAATTACCTTTTTAAATTTATTTAAACGGATGAATTGCCGGATCTAATTTTACAAAAGGATGATAGTCCCCGTTCAAGGGCGTGATTGTTGCATTCCTTATCAGATGAATAATTTCTATTGATTCCCTTGCTTCTTCAAGTCCAAAGCCAAAACCATCCAAAATATGTTGGTAACTCGTGGTATGCAAATCCTTGAAACCATCACTAAACTCTATTTCTTCTCCCTCCATCTTGATGGATCTGTAAGTAGTTTGACCTTTCTCCTTTATTTCATTAGGCAATGTATTACAATTTATTGAAAGAAACCACCTAACTCTAGCATTTTGAAACTCCATGTATCCGGCAGCCCTATCATGAGTATGCAAATGAACTTTGTTGGTTTTCAAGCTACCGAAAATCCACGATAACATATCATAAAAATGTACTCCTATGTTGGATGCTACTCCTCCAGATTTTGCAGGATCGCCTTTCCATGAAGTATAGTACCAATGTCCCCTGGAAGTAATATAGGTTAAATCAATATCATACATTTTATCTTTAGGACCGTTTTCTATTTTTTTCTTCAGTGCAATGATACTAGGATGCAATCGGAGTTGTAAAATGGTGTACACTTTTTTCTTGGTCTCCATTTCAATCTTTTGCAAACCGTCCAAATTCCACGGGTTAAGAACCAAAGGCTTTTCGCAAATAGCATCAGCATTTTGGCGTAATGCGAATCTTATATTGGAATCATGCAAATAGTTTGGCGTACAGATCGAAACAAAATCCACTGGGCGGTTTTTTTCATACACTAACTTCGAAACGTGTCTGTCGAACCTTTCAAATTCAGTAAAAAAATCTGCATCCGGAAAATAGCTGTCTATAATCCCGACACTGTCAAATTTATCAAGTGCGGCAACTAAAGTATTATTGGTTTCTTTGATAGCTTGTAAATGTCTTGGAGCAATAAAACCTGCTGCCCCAATTAGTGCAAAATTCTTCATAGCGATGTCATTAAATTAAGCTTTTCTAACTTTTCCATTCTCTAGGATATACTCATCTTTCGTTTCCGAACAGACGGCTTTTCCTACGTCATCAAAGATTAATCTATGGCCATACTCGCTAACCCATCCTATTTGCTTGGCGGGATTGCCTACAAATAATGCAAAATCTGGAATTTCTTTTGTAATTACAGCTCCAGCTCCTACAAAGGCATATTGCCCGATGTCATTGCCACAAACTATAGTAGCATTTGCACCAATTGATGCCCCTTTTTTTACAAGTGTTTTTTGGTATTCTTCCTTCCGATTTACGGCACTTCTAGGGTTTATAACATTTGTAAAAACCATAGACGGTCCGAGGAAAACATCATCTTCACAAACAACACCTGTGTAAACAGAAACATTGTTTTGGATTTTCACATTATTGCCGAGGACGACTTGAGGAGAGATCACAACATTCTGTCCAATGTTGCACCTTTCACCGATTATGCAATTTGACATTATATGAGAAAAGTGCCAAATTTTAGTTTCTTTACCAATTTGACAATCCTCATCTATAAATGCACTTGCATGAACAAAGTAGTTTTTCATCATTAAATCAACATTTAAAAATAGTTTTGTTATAGGCAATGTAATAACTTACCTTAAAAACAAATATAATTATTAAATATTAACATTAATGATTTTTATAGAAATATATTTAACATAAAATTCACATTGAATTTACATTAAGCATTTTCTTTAATTTATCATCTGTTTTACCTCATCAAAATTCAATCCTCCATAGTTTCCAGAGCTCATCAAAAGTAACGCAATATGCTCTGAATCAAAATTTAAGCCATATAGAAATTGTTTAAAGGCTTCTGGATTTGTATAGATAATCAAATCCTTCCGATTGAAGGATTGTGCAATTTGTTCGTAAGTCACCTCTTCAAGTTGTTTTATTTTAACAGCATCTGGCGAATAGAAAACAACTGCTACATCGGCGGCATCGAGAGCTCCTTCATATTCTTTCAGGAATTCTGCATTCAAAGAGCTGTAAGTGTGAAGTTCCAGACAAGCCATAAGTTTCTTGTCAGGATATTGATCTTTCACGGCTTTGGTTGTGGCCGAAACCTTGCTTGGTGAATGGGCAAAATCCTTGTAGGCTACGTTGTTTTTGTTGGATGCAATTTTTTCAAGACGTTTTGAAGCTCCTTTGAAACTAGCTATTGCCTCGTAGAAATCAGCTTCATCGACACCCATATTTTGACAAATCCATTTCGCTCCAGCAAGATTATTCAAATTATGAGCTCCAAAAACTTCAATTGGCATTGCTCCATCTGGGGTTTCCAACAAGGTTGTGCCGTTTTCTACAGTATATTTCGGAGTTGAATAAGGCAGTTTTCGGATTGGATTAGTTGAAGCCTCTGCTACTCTTTTCACTTCAGAATCGTCTTCGTTATACACCAAAATCCCTCCATTTGTGATTTTTTGAATGAAGATTTCAAACTGCTCCACATAATTTTCATACGTTGGAAAAACATTGATGTGGTCCCATGCAATTCCCGAAATCAAGGCAATATTAGGCTGATACAAATGAAATTTGGGACGACGGTCTATTGGAGACGACAAATATTCATCTCCTTCCAAGACAATAAAATCGTTCTCTTCTGTGAGATGCACCATCGTGTCAAACCCTTCCAATTGAGCTCCAACCATGTAATCTACATTAATGTTATGGTAGTGCATCACATGTAAAATCATCGAAGTGATTGTGGTTTTTCCGTGAGAACCTCCAATAACGACACGAGTTTTGTTTTTTGATTGTTCGTATAAAAATTCGGGATACGAATAAATCTTGAGTCCAAGTTCTTGAGCCCTCAAAAGTTCTGGATTATCACCTTTTGCATGCATTCCAAGAATAACCGCCTCAATATCCGAAGTGATTTTCTCGGGAAACCAGCCCATTTCTTCCGGCAAAATTCCTTTTTTCTCCAATCGTGTTCTTGATGGTTCAAAAATGGCATCGTCGCTACCGGTAACTTTGTATCCTTTATTGTGTAACGCTAGTGCTAGATTGTGCATCGCGCTTCCGCCAATGGCTATAAAATGTGTTCTCATTTTTTTTGTTTATGAGTTTATGGGTTTATAAGTTTATGAGGGATGAAAAAATGCCTTTTAACCCTATAAACTTCTAAACTTTTAACCTATTTTCAAATTGTTTTTTTAAGTCTTCTGCTTTTTTAGGCTCCTTTAATTTTTTCAAATATAAATCATATAAGTTTTGAAACGAGGTTTTTGAATTTCCAATTTCATGAGCTTTTTTATAATGTTGTTCTGCAACCGTAAATCGCTTGAAGTATTCTGCAATTTTTCCTTTTGCAAGATAGCCGTCAACGGGTGAAAGTTGGTGTAATTCTTCGGCATATTTGGTTGCCTTTTTTTCGCTCCCGCCAACAATTCCGGGAAGTTGCAAATACAATTCTACCAAAGCCCATCTTGCATCAATATGTTTCGGATCTAATTTGGAAGAAGTTAGGAAGGCAGTCTCAATAGCATCAATCATCCCCAATGCCTTGAATTTATTGGCATCTTTAGCTTTCATTCCCATTGCACCACCAAATTTGTAATGGTAATTGGCATTTTTCGGAAACTGATTTTTCAGTTTTTCATAATATTCAATCGCCTTGTCCCAATCTTTGGCATGCCCTGCTATATCGCCAAGATATTCTATTGTCTTGGTATGATTAGGATATGCTTCCAGGTATTTTTCAAAAAGCGATTCGGCCTGACTGTACTTTTGCTGATTGAAGAGCTTTTCCGCCTTTTCAAAATCAGAAGCCATCATTTGGATGGAAAACAAAAAGATAAAAAAGTGTAGAAGCTTCATGTTGCTAAATTGATGGTCAAAAATAGTAAAATGCTGATAGAAAAGATTTATTTTTAGAAAATGTTTAGGTATATTTCCAAACAAAAAAACCGTTTCAATCACTTGAAACGGTTTTTCTCGAATTAATAAAATGAACCTTATTTAACGATCGTCATCTCATCTACAATGTGTTTTGCACCCGAATATTTGTCGATTATCCAAAGCACATAACGGATATCAACATTGATTGTTCTTTGCAATTTAGGGTCGAAGATAACATCTCCAGCCATCGCTTCAATGTTTCCGTCGAAAGCCAAACCGATCAATTCTCCTTTACCGTTGATCACTGGCGAACCTGAATTTCCTCCCGTAATATCGTTATCAGTCAAGAAATTAACGTGCATCGAACCATCTTTGTCAACATACTGGCCATAATCTCTTGCCTTGTTCATCTCAATGATTTTGGTTGGCATATCAAATTCATCATCACCTTTTTTGTATTTTTTCACCATACCGTCCATTGTGGTATAGTTGTTAATTTTGGCATCATTACGTTTGTCAGCCGGCAAGGCCCTTACCTTTCCGTAAGTCAAACGAAGTGTTGAATTGGCATCTGGATACTCAATTGCATTCAGTTTTGATTCACGCAAGCCTTCAACCAACAAACGGAAAGCCTTACCGAAGTCATTTTCCATTTTCGCTAAATCGTCCGATTTCGCTCTCATCTTTGTTTGCAAATCCACAGAAATCAAATACAATGGGTCGTTTTCGATTGTTTCATTCTTAGGATTTTTCATAAAAGCCTCCAAAGCCTCTTTTGAAGCAAAAATACTTTTCGCGAAAGCATCATTTACATCCTTTGTAAAATCGCCATTGTTGGCTTGTTTCAATTTAGCGATGTACGTTGGCAGACCGTAATTTGCACCTTTAGAAGCATACAGGTTCAATTGTGCAATCAACACATCTTTTTCCAACGGAGCATAAAACTCGCCATAATAATTTTCAATTGCACCTTGAATTCTAGGAAGCATTTCGGCTTTCTTCGCATCATTTTCTTTGTTGTAAGCAATCAATCCGTTACCAAGATTTGCCGGAAGCATACCTAAAGTGGCTGTTCTCATCAATTGTTGCAAATAACTGTCGTGTCCAGATTTTAAATCCGTAGCTTTATAATAGTTATTGATTGTAGCAACCACATTTCCGTATTTTGCCTTATTTTCCTTTTTATTTGCCCATTTGTCAAATTTCGCCTCTTGTCCAGCCTTTGTTTTAGCCGTTCCAAATTTTGACAACGCATCAATCATTCCTTGACGGTTTTTCCAATAATTGGCAGTCGAAGCATATTTTGAAGCATACATCAAGTTTACTTTTTCGTCCTTGTCCATATACTTTTTCATCACATCCATACCCGTTTTTGCACCTTCAACCCAAGCAGGATAAGCATATTTCACGTTTTGGTCGATTCCACCAGCCGGCATCCAACGGTTGGTTCTACCTGGATACCCCAAAATCATGGCGAAATCATTTTCCTCAACACCTTTCAAGCTCACAGGCAAATGGTGTTTTGGTTGCAAGGGAACATTCTCTGTAGAATATTCTGCCGGATTTCCATCCTTATCAGCATATACTCTAAACATCGAGAAATCTCCCGTATGACGTGGCCATTCCCAGTTATCGGTATCGCCACCAAATTTCCCAACGCTTTCTGGTGGAGTTCCCACTAATCGAACGTCTTTATAATCTTGGTACACAAAATAATAATACTCATTTCCTTGAAAAAAAGGACGAACAGAGACCGTATATTTCCCGCCTTCATCATTCTCTTTTTGGATTTTTGCTATTTCCTGATTGATGGCTTTTTCACGTTCCAATTCAGACATATTATCGTTTACAACACCTAGAATTCTTTTAGAGACATCATCCATTCGAACAAAGAAACGAACGTACAACGATTTTGGTTTCATCTCCTCTTTTCTGTTCGAAGCCCAGAAACCATTTTTCAAATAATTTTTCTCCTCTGTCGAAAGTTCCGCAATTGCATCATATCCACAGTGATGGTTCGTTAAAACCAAACCTTCTTTCGATACGATTTCGGCCGTACAACCTCCGTTAAATTGAACAATAGCATCCTTTAAACTATGATTGTTGATGCTGTAAATTTCCTCGGCAGTTAGTTGCAGTCCCATTTTTTCCATATCCCTATGGTTCAATCTTTCAATAAACATCAGGAACCACATTCCTTCATTTGCTTTCATACTGGCAGGAAGAGCCACCAAAGAAAGGGTCAGGAATAAAATAATTTTCTTCATTTTTATAAATTAATTAGTTAATCGATAGGCCTTAAAAAATTAAAACCTATTTTTTTTAAGCGTGCTAAGATACTTTTTTTTGAGAACCCAATTCCTATAAAAACATACAAACTAAAACGTTATAGTTGACATTTAACTTTTCTTTTAGAATATTTAGAATTTGGGCGAATGGCCGGGCTGTCCGTTCTATCTTTTCCCTGCTAAAGAAGCAGGAAAAAGGATGCCACTTCCATCCCTATCGCGGTTCTGTGCAAATAAAATGATTTGTTTGAGAAGAGGTAGAATTAAAAAAAAGAATGTTTCCTTAAAAAAAACTTAAGAGTCTAGAATATCCACTTAAATATTGTCAAAAATCCGATGATAGTAGTCAGAAGAATAGCTACTACGATTGATAAACAGCCGAATGGAATTAATTTATCTACAAAGGTTTCCTTATAGCTGTCTTCCGTTTTTGCTTTTTTCTTTTCAGTAGTAAATTGAATGTAGTGGATGAAAGTATCACTATTTTCATCTAGCCAATTTTCATCATCAAAAGGAATACTTAAAGTCGAATTATCGTCCAAATCTCTGGAAGCTTTTAATAGCTTAAGGGCAAATAATTCAATACCTTCCTTATTAGCTTTCACATGGCTTTCATCCGATGCTCCACCATATTGAAAAATCCCAAAAATGGCTTCTTCCCTCAGAACTTCTTCATGGAATTGGTCGATAATTTTTTGTAATTCTTCTTTTGTCAATTTTGTAAGTATCTAAAGAATTTTATTTAAATACCGCATTGAACAATGCCCCCATAAAAGCAAATCCCAAAGTATCACCCGTATTCGAATAATAAAAATTGTCATTTCCTGCCAAAAAGCTACAAACAGGATTGGCAGTCACTCTTTGAGAGGTATAGTTTCCTTGATTCTGAATGTAATCGTAGTTGAAAATGCTGTTCATATCATAGACAGAAACCATCGAAACATCCTTGAAGTGCTTCATATCAACTTTAAAGGTAATATCCGAAACATCCAGTTTGCTCCAATCGTATTTTGATGGCGTGATTTTGAAATAAGTTGAATCCTGAACATTCTGAGAATATCCTGCAAAACCAAACAATAAAAACAATACGATTAGCTTTTTCATACTATGGGTTATTTTCTTCGTTCAACATTTTCCAAAGCTTATCTTTCAATTCCGTCAACCCTTGTTGGGCAACCGAAGAGATAAACATATACGGAATATCTTTGAAATCCTTGTCCAACTGAACTTTCAATTCTGCTTTTAGCTCATCATCAAGCATATCGCATTTTGAAATTACCAGCATTCGCTCTTTGTCGAGCATTTCAGGATTGTATTTTGTCAATTCATTCACCAAGATATCATATTCGGCCTTGATATCCGGAGTATCAACGGGAACCAAGAAAAGCAACGTCGAATTTCTTTCGATGTGACGCAAGAAATAATGCCCGAGACCTTTTCCTTCCGCAGCACCTTCAATAATTCCAGGAATATCGGCAATCACAAACGATTGATAATCACGATAGGCCACTATTCCTAAATTAGGCTTCAAAGTCGTAAAGGGATAATCGGCAATCTTTGGTTTTGCAGATGTCAAAACCGACAGCAAAGTAGATTTTCCTGCATTCGGAAAACCAACCAAACCAACATCCGCCAACACTTTCAATTCCAAAATCATGTCCATCTCTTGAGACGGCAGACCTGGTTGAGAATACCTTGGCGTCTGGTTCGTCGAACTTCTAAAATGCCAGTTACCCAAACCACCTTTTCCACCTTGGGCTACGATTCTTTTCTCGCCGTGTTCTGTAATTTCAAATAAAATTTCATTGGTTTCTTTATCGCGAACTACAGTTCCTAAAGGCACTTCAATAAATTTATCTTCTCCGTCGTGACCTGTACTTCTGTCTCCTCCTCCATCACCACCATGACCGGCTTTGATGTGTCGGGCAAATTTTAAATGGAACAACGTCCATAAACTTTTGTTTCCAACCAAATAAACGTGACCACCACGACCACCATCTCCACCATCTGGACCACCTTTTTCAATAAATTTCTCTCTATGCAAATGCGTTGAACCTTTCCCTCCTTTTCCGGATGAAACATATATCTTAACGTAATCTACAAAATTTCCTTCTGTCATTTTTTTAGTTTTCAGCTCTCATCTCAGTTTTACAACTGTGACTCATAACTATTTATTTCCGCAATGATTTTACCATTACTTTGTCAATCTTTACACCATCCATATCAATAACTTCAAGTTCGAAATGGTTCCAGATTAGTTTTTGTCCTTGTTTTGGAATATAAGACAATTCCGTCATAATCAAACCGCTAACGGTTGTAACTTCGTAATCGTTTATGAGTTCATCAAGCTCGAAATAGGTAAGGAAATCGTGCAACGAATAATGTCCGTCAACCAACCACGTTCCATCCTCTCTTTCCACAAGTTGAAAATCTTCTTTATAAAAATCTGAAGCATCTCCAACCAAGGCTTCCAAAATATCATTCAAGGTAATTACACCTTGAAAAACACCGTATTCATCCGAAACAAAAGCATAATGAATGCCACTTTTCTTGAAATTCTCCAAAGCTTTGTAAGCCGTGGTTTGCTCCATAATAAAAGGTGCATCGGTCATTATTTCATTCAGATTGAAATCGTCCTTTTCGATATTTGCGAAAATATTTTTAAGGTTTACAACTCCAACAATGTCGTCATAATTATCGCCATAAACTGGATAAATCGAATGCAATTCTTTCAGCATCATGTTCCTAACTTGATTCTTATCAGAATTCAAAGGAAGGAAAACCACTGATTTTCGATGCGTCATCAGCGAATTTACTTTTCGATCTCCGATATGAAAAACACGCTCCACAATGTCCTGCTCAATTTCCTGAACCTCTCCGCCTTCGGTTCCTTCCTTGATGATGGCCTTGATTTCTTCCTCGGTTACTTTACCCTCGGCAGATGGCTTTATCATCAAAACCTTTAGTAAAAATTCTGTAGAAACTGTTAGTAACCAAATGAAAGGGGCTGTGATGATCGATATAACTTTCATCGGCAAGGCCACCGCTTTCGCAATTGCTTCGGGATGATTCAAACCAATTCTCTTTGGCAATAATTCTCCTAAGACAAGCGAGAAAAAAGTAAGTATCACAACAACAATCCCAACGGCAATTGAATCTGCATAAGGTCTTAAAGATGTAAATCCTTCTACAAAAACCTTTACATCGGTTGTGATTTTATCTCCAGAAAAGATACCTGTTAAGATTCCGATTAGTGTAATTCCAATTTGAACGGTCGATAAAAATTTATTAGGCGAATTGGCCAATTCCAAGGCCGCTTTCGCACTTGCATTTCCTTTTTTTGCAGCATTTTCCAAACGGTTCTTTCGGGCAGAAATCAGTGCAATCTCTGACATCGAGAAAACGCCGTTTAGTATGATCAGGAAAAGAATTATAAGTATTTCCAATGTATGGATTGTTCGTTAGTACTAGGTTTTTGTATTGAAAATTATAAACTTTCAATCACTTTGCTCAATCGTTCTGTGATTTCCTCGATTGATCCTATTCCGTTTACCGGATAGAATTTATTTTTTCCTTTGTAATAATCCATCAAAGGAGCTGTTTTTTCGTTGTATTCTTGGTAGCGGTTTCTGATTTTTTCCTCGTCTTGATCATCAGGCCTTCCAGAAGTTTTTCCTCTTTCCAACAATCTTTCTACCAAAATTTCATCATCGGCTTCCAAAGCAATTGTAGCTGTAATTTCTTGCTGTTTAGAGCTCAAAAAAGCATCCAATGCTTCTGCTTGTGCAATTGTTCTTGGAAAACCATCAAATAAAAAACCTTTTGCATTTGGATTTTTATCCACTTCGCTTTGCAACATTTTAATGGTTACTTCATCCGGAACCAAATCGCCTTTGTCCATAAAAGTCTTTGCCAATTGTCCTAATTCTGTATCGTTTTTGATGTTGAACCTGAAAATATCTCCTGTCGAAAGGTGAACCAAATTGTATTTTCCTTTTAAAAATTCTGCTTGTGTTCCTTTTCCAGCTCCCGGTTTCCCGAATAAAACTATGTTAATCATTTTGTTGTGTTAGTTGTATGTTGTGAGTTAATTGTTATTCGTTGTAAGTTGTGAGTTATATGTTATTGGTTTCAAATCTAAAATCTAAACTCTAAAATTAATTACTCCGCAAGTTGATAGACATCTGCCAAATTTCTTCCCAGGCCGTCATAATCCAATCCGTAACCAACAATAAATTTGTTCGGGATTCTGATTCCTACATAATCCAGCTTGATGTCTTTTTTATAAGCCTCTGGCTTGAAGAACAAGGTTGCAATCTTGAAATGCTTTACGTTTTGTGCCTTCAGAATATCTTTCAAAACCTCAATTGTGTTTCCAGTATCAACAATATCTTCTACGATAACGACCGTTCTTCCTGTCAGATCTTGGTTCAAACCAATCAATTCATTTACAGAATTTGTCGTTTGAGTACCTTCATACGAAGCCATTTTTACAAAACTAACTTCACACATTCCGCGGTAATGCTTCATCAAATCGGCCAAAACCATAAAGGAACCGTTCAAAACACCTATGAACACAGGAATTTCATCAAAAAAATCATCATCCATTTGTTTTGCCATATTTACCAATGCAAAATCAATTTCTTCTGCCGAAATAAACGGAACGAAGTGCTTGTCGTGGATTTGTATCACAATAAATCGTTTTAAGTATAAGGTGCAAATATACTAAAAACCCGAGCAGCTATTTTATAATTAATTTCACATTTATTATATTTTTATTAATGTTAAAAAATTTCTAATATTCAATCAATTAAAGAGGTAGAAAAAATAAAAGCTGTAATTTCAAGCTTGAAAAAGAATAAACCCCTAAATTTTCACAAGCTATGAAAATCAAAACACTACACTTTTTGTGTTTGTCCGTTTTGGCATTTGCCTCCTGCAACGGACAAATTTCGAAAGATGAAAAAGAAAAAGCCTCCAAACAAGGACCTACTACCGTGAAAACTGCCGTTGGCGACATCACGCTTCCAGCTCCTTACTCATCAAAATCTGTAACCAAACGAAGTGGCATGAAAGATTGGCCAGACGGCAGAACCCCAATCGCTCCCGAAGGCTTCACGGTTACCAAGTTTGCAGGCGATTTAAAGAATCCTCGTTGGACTTATATAGCTCCAAACAACGATGTTTTTGTCGTAGAAAGCAACACCTTCAACAGTGCAAACCGAATTACCGTTTTCCGAGATGCCGATAAAGACGGTACTTTCGAAACCCGAAAAATCTTCAAGGAAGGTCTCGACATGCCTTTTGGAATGCTTATCTTGAAAAACTCTTTTTACATCGCAAATACCGACGGATTATACCAATTCCCTTATAAAGAAGGCGATTTGAAGCTCCAAGGAGAAGGGAAAAAGATCGTCGAACTTCCTGCCGGAGGCTACAACAACCACTGGACAAGAAATTTGCTTTCCAATGCCGATGGTTCAAAAATCTACATCTCGGTTGGTTCTGCAAGCAACAATGCCGAACACGGAATGGAAGTCGAAAAACGCCGGGCCAATATCCTAGAAATCAATCCTGACGGAACCGGTGAAATCGTTTATGCAAGCGGATTGCGAAATCCCGTAGGAATGGATTGGAATCCGGCAAACGGTGAACTTTGGACAGCCGTTAACGAACGTGACGATTTGGGCGACGAACTTGTTCCTGACTATATCACAAGCGTCAAAAAAGACGGATTCTACGGATGGCCTTACTCCTATTTCGGTCAGATTCACGATCCTAGAATGAAAGGTCAAGGGAAGGATTTGGTTGCAAAAGCCATCGTTCCAGATGTTTCCGTAAATGCCCATACGGCTTCGCTTGGTTTAGCATTTTATGACAAAGATGCTTTTCCAACTCAATATAAAAACGGTGCTTTCGTGGGCCAACACGGTTCTTGGAACAGGTCGAAATTGAGTGGCTACAAAGTGCTTTTTGTTCCTTTCAAGGACGGAAAACCTTCTGGAAAACCACAGGATTTCCTAACCGGATTTATTGCCGATGAAGAAAAAGCCGAAGTCTTTGGTCGTCCAGTTGCCGTAACCGTCATGAACGATGGTTCGCTTTTGGTAAACGACGACAGCGGAAACACGATTTGGCAAGTTAGAGCGAATAAATAATTGTAGGAGCGAATCGCTCGGGCAAAAAATAATCCATATTCCTGCTGGATGCACTATCTTTTGTTCTGAACCCCAGAACAAAAGGATAGTTGCAACCATCAGGGCTATTTAGTCATTCATAAACCAGAAACAACCCAAAAAAATGCCCAATAAATATTTCATTTGGCTATCATTTATCTCTTTAAACCTTTTTGCACAGCAAAAATCCACCGACACCATTCCTAAGTCACAAGTCCTCAAGGAAGTAACAATAAGCAATTTCCATATCAACGACAGTTTGCTCAATGCTCCAGCTTCAATAGGAATTCTCTCCGAAAAAGAACTACAAGCCAATAACCACACTGATATTTCCGTTGCCTTAAACCGAATTCCTGGCGTTTATATGCAATCGGCAAACATGACAACCAACAGAATTTCCATTCGCGGAATTGGAGCGAGGACACCCTACGGAACAAACAAAATTCGAGCTTTTTACGGCAATATTCCGCTGACTTCAGGCAACAGCGAAACCACCATCGAAGACATCGACTTAGAAAACATTAGCCAAGTTGAAATCATCAAAGGACCACTTTCCAGCATTTACGGAGCAGGTTTGGGTGGAGCGATTTTGATTTCACCAAAAAATAATCTGCATCAAAATACAGCTTCAATCAGTACGGTTCACGGTTCATTTGGATTGGTAAAAAACACTTTAACTTATGGATTAAACACCAATTCCTCCAGCCTCAACATCAGCTATCACAATCTAAAAACCGATGGCTGGCGGGAAAACAGTTCCTACAACCGCGAAGGAATCACGTTTGCAGGCGAATTATTTCGAAAGGAAAAAAGCAAGTTCAGCTATTTCTTCAATCATACCTACTTGAAGGCGTTTATTCCGAGTTCCATCAACAAGGAAATGTTTGACAATAACCCACAAGCCGGTGCTCCAACTTGGGTAGATTCAAAAGGTTTCAAGCAATATAAATCGGTTTTGGGAGGACTTTCATATGAATTTGAAATCAACAAAAACTTTAGAAATGCCACTTCGATTTTCATAAATTACAAAGACAATAATGAGCCGAGACCTTTTGATGTGTTGCGTCAATATAATTTTGCTTATGGAGCCCGAACAGCTTTTACAGGAAATTTTAATATCGGAACAATCAAGAGCAATTTCAATTTCGGAGCAGAATATTTTCGGGATGATTACACTGGAAAAACATTCGAAAATCTATATGAAGAAAACAATAATTTAGGAAGCTTACAAGGCAATCAACTGACACAGAACTACCAGAAGCGGAATTTCTACAATGCTTTTGCCCAAATGCGTTTTGCTTTTTCCAATCAACTCGAGCTCCAAACCGGATTGAATGTCAACAAAACTGAATTCGAATTGGACACTACTTTTCCGACCGAAGATGTCTTTGCCGAAACTTATAGTTATGACGCCATCTGGTCGCCTCAAGTTTCGCTTTTATACAAACCAAGTTCCTTAAAAACGATTTACATTTCGGCAAGCCGAGGATTTTCGCTTCCAAGCGTTGAAGAAACTTTAACAGCAAATGGAACGATCAACTCGAACATCAAACCTGAAAGCGGTTACAACTTTGAATTGGGTGGAAAGTTTTATTTCTTAAACAGAAAACTATACACGGAATTTTCAATGTATTCGATGCAAATCAACGATTTACTAGTTGCTCAAAGAATTGGCGATGATCAATATGTTGGTATAAATGCAGGCGAAACTTTGCATCAGGGGATAGAATTTTCAGCAGATTATACGATTAAGATGAATGATTTCCTGACTATAAATCCTTTCGTTTCTGCCTCAATTGGAAACTATGAGTTCAAAGAATTTATTGATAACGATAATGATTTTTCGGGAAATGAATTGACCGGAATTCCGTCGAATAAAGCAAATGCAGGAATAACTTTCAACACAAAAATAGGATTCTACCTTTCAGCCGATTATCAATTTGTGGATGAGATTCCGCTGAACGATTCTAATTCGGTTTACAGCGAAAGCTATGAAATAATCAATTTAAAAACAGGTTATAATTTTGAATTATTCAAAGGATTTACTTCCAAGATTGCTTTTGGAGTCAACAATATCGGAAATGAAAAGTACGCCTCGATGGTTTTGGTGAATGCAACTGCTTTTGGAAACGCAACGCCAAGATATTACTATCCCGGACTTCCTGTGAATTATTATGGGAATGTTAGTTTTGAATATACCTTTTAGGAAAATATCTTTACTTTTACTGTTCTAACCAATCCTGATTTGCAACAAATTTCAATCTTCATACAAGCATTAGAAAACAGCACGGCACATCGACCAATTCGCGATAGATTGTCGGGAGAAGTCATTGATAATCTCGAACTGTTACCTGTTTTGATGGAAATTGCTTTTGATATTAACAACAAAAACCATTACAAAGCCTGTTGGACATTGGAACTTGTTCTGGAACACAACATCAATTGGCTGTCGGAATATTTGGATGATTTCTGCGAAAAGCTTCAGCACTACAAACATGAAGGTGCCATTCGTTCCATTTCGAAAATTTGTATGTTTTCGGCAAAGCAACATCTGAAGGACAAAAAGAAAGGTGGTGATTTTCTTACCGAAGACCAATCCCAACAAATTATTGAAAATTGTTTTGACTGGCTCATCAACGATGCGAAAGTTGCTTCGAAAGTATATGCCATGAGAACCCTTTTTGAATTCGGAAAACTTCACGATTGGATTTATCCTGAACTACAAGAAATACTTCCCAAAGATTTTGCATATCATTCGCCAGCCTATCATTCGGCTTCCAAGGAAATTTTACAGAAGATAGCGAAGACAGGATCTAACAAGAAATAAAAAAAACCTCCTAAAGAAAACTTCCAGGAGGTCATCATGACACATTAACAAAAACCACTTTATCCTGTATCTTGATATTTTTATAATTTGATTTACTAAATTTCAGCAAACAAATTTCGACAAACTACATGTGCTTCATAAAAATATCGTGGAAAATTGCGTGACAGGATTTGGGAAATAGCGTGATTATCAAAATAAAAAAGATGGCTAATTTTTTCTTTATTAAAGAACTTATCAAATTCAACTTATTCCTTTTTAGGTAATACTCAACCTAAAACAAATTTTTAATTTAATTTAATAATTGACAGCCTAAAATTTTACTAAATTTGAGAAAATCAAAACCCTTATCAAATGGACAGTTTCACATTTCAGGAAGACGTTAAAACCTATTGCGTAACGGCAAGCAGTTTCCCAGAAGGCATTCAAGCCGCTCACGAAAAATTACAAGCATTGCTTCCGCAAAATGATCGCAGAAATTATTATGGTGTTTCATGGAAAACCCAAGACGGATCCATCATCTATAAAGCCGCCGCCTCTATTATGGATACTGACGGAACTGAACTATCAAACCTTGAAACCTTCACGATCAAAAACGGACCTTACAATAGTTTCTTCATAGCCAATTATGCCGAAAACCTAGACGGCATCAAAAGAGCTTTCGATTTGCTGCTGGAACAACACGAAGTAGATCCAAACGGATATTGCCTGGAATGGTATATTGATAGGGATGTAAAATGTATGGTGCCTCTGGGAAAAGAATATCAGTCTTTTACAGGGTTGAATAAGGAGTAATAACCAATATTCGGCAGTTCTTCATAAGCATTGAAGAGTCTGTCCTTCTTTTTGCGGGAGACGTTCAAACAATTCTAATCCTCAATTAAATCAAGGAATCAAAACAGCTGTTTTGATTTTTATAGGAAAACAATGAAAATAAAAATGAAAATAAAAGACATAATTGATGTCCTCGAAGAAATGGCACCATTGGCTTATGCCGAAGATTTTGACAACGTTGGATTGCTTGTTGGTGACCAAAACGAAGAATGTCAAGGCGTTCTAGTCTGTCACGATGCATTGGAAAGCGTAATTGAGGAAGCCATTACTAAAAATTGCAATTTGGTAGTGTGTTTTCATCCGATATTATTTTCAGGTTTGAAGAAAATTACGGGGAAAAATTATGTCGAACGTTCGGTCTTGAAAGCCATCAAAAATGATATTGCGATTTATGCCGTTCATACAGCATTAGACAACCATAAAGAAGGCGTCAACAAGATATTTTGTGATGCTTTGGGATTGATTAATACCAAAATTTTAATTCCGAAAACCAATTTCATCCGAAAACTCATTACTTATACAACACCCGAAAATGCCGACCAAGTAAGAAATGTACTTTTCGAGGCTGGAGCTGGAACAATCGGAAATTACGATAATTGCAGTTTTAATTCTGAAGGAACTTTTACTTTCAAGGGAAATGAAAACAGCAATCCCGTTGTTGGTGAAAAAGGAAAATTGCATACCGGAGCCGAAATCAAGATAGAAGTGATTTTCGAAAAGCATTTGGAAAATAAAATATTGAAAGCACTTTTTTCCAATCATATCTATGAAGAAGTCGCTTATGAAATTTACGATTTGCAGAACTCCTATCAAAACATAGGTCTCGGAATGATTGGCGAGCTCCCAACTGCTTTAACCGAAAGGGATTTTATGCAATTTGTAAAAGATAAAATGCAGGCAAATGGCATACGCCACAGCGAATTTCTAAACAAGGAAATCAAAAAAGTTGCCGTTTTAGGAGGTTCAGGAAGTTATGCGATAAAAAATGCAATTCAGGCTGGAGCCGATGCTTTTTTGACTGCCGATTTGAAGTACCACCAGTTTTATGAAGCCGAAAATAAAATTTTATTGGCCGATATCGGACATTTTGAAAGTGAACGTTATACAAAAAATTATATTGTTGATTATCTTATCAAAAAAATGCCTAATTTTGCATTCATTTTATCAGAAGAAAATACAAATCCAGTTAAGTACTTATAGAATATGGCGACTACAAAAGAATTGAGTGTTGAAGACAAGTTAAGAGCAATTTACGATTTACAGTTAATTGACTCCCGAATTGACGAAATCAGAAATGTTAGAGGTGAACTTCCTCTTGAGGTGGAAGATTTAGAAGATGAAGTTGCCGGGCTAAAATCTCGTTCTGAAAAATTAAAAGCAGATTTGGACGTTATCGAAGAGCAAATCAAAGCAAAAAAGAATGCTATCGACGAGCACAAAGAAGCAATAAAAAAATACACAAAACAACAGGAAACTGTTCGTAACAATAGAGAATTCAACTCTTTGACTAAAGAAGTTGAGTTTCAAGAGCTAGAAATCCAATTGGCTGAAAAGCAAATCAAGGAAATGAAAGCTTCTATTGAATACAAAAAGCAAATCATTGCAACATCATCTGAAAAATTGGCTCAAAAATCATCTCATTTAGAGCACAAAAAATCTGAACTAGATGCGATTATGGCTGAAACTGCTAAGGAAGAAGCTTTCCTGACAGAAAAATCAGCTGAATTCCAAGCTCAAATCGAAGAAAGATTATTGGCTGCCTACACAAGAATTAGAACAAGCGTGAGAAACGGTTTGGCAGTGGTTTCAATAGAAAGAGGTGCTTCGGCAGGTTCTTTCTTTACCATTCCACCACAAACGCAAGTTGAGATTGCGGCAAGAAAAAAAATCATCACCGATGAGCATTCTGGAAGAATCCTGGTTGACAGTGTTCTTGCAGAAGAAGAAAGAGAAAAAATGGAAAATTTATTTTCTAGTATCTAATACCACGAACCACGCCAAAAGCGTGGTTTTTTTTTTATCTATGAAAAAATTAAAGTATTTCATCCTAACCAAATCCATCGGGTTGTATATCAACTCGCTGAGTTACATCCGTCCGAAAAAAGCTTCGCATCTCGCCTATCGTTTGTTTAGCGAACCTAGGATTGGTAAACTCACCAAAGAAAAATTGCCCTTAGCCTTGCAAGATGCCAAAACGGAAACGTTCTACTTTAATGACAACCAATTTGAATCCTATTTTTGGCAAGGAAACGAGAACGTAATTTTACTTATTCATGGTTGGGAAAGCAATGCTTCTCGTTGGGAAAAATTGCTTCCTTATCTTAAAAAAACAGGAAGCACAATTGTCGCCATTGATGCTCCAGCCCACGGACTTTCTGCCGGAAAGGAGTTCAACGTTCCAACTTATGCCGCCTTTATTGACGTTGCCGTACAGAAATTTCAACCCAATTTTCTAATCGGACATTCCATTGGAGGTGCCGCTTGTGTCTATTATCAGCACAAATACCAAAACAACAATCTCAAGAAAATGGTCTTGCTTGGAGCTCCATCCGATTTAAAGACGCTCATTACCAATTATGTAGCGCTTTTGAGCCTCAACAATAAAATGGTGCAACTACTCGAAAATCATTTCCTGCAAAAATTCAAGTTCAAGTTTGATGATTTCTCAGGACAAATTTTTGGCAAAAGTCTTACTATCGAAGGCCTAATAGCTCATGATATTGACGACACCATCGTTGCATTCGACGAAGGAAAAAAAATTGCCAGTTCTTGGAAAAACGCCACCTTCATCGAAACCAAAGGACTCGGACACAGCATGCACGACGACGAATTGTATCAAAAAATCACCTCTTTTCTAGTTGGAGCAAAACGTTAGGGCATTTTAGGAATCGTTGTTCCGGCTGTCCATTGCAATCTTTTCTTTTTTTAAAGAAAAAAAAAGAAAAGGATTTCCATTACCATCCGGGCTAGAGGAAAATCCATTTTCCCTAAATAATCATTTCAAAAAAATAAATCATACTTTTGCAGTATGGAAGAAAATTTGAAACGCTTAAACAAATTCATCGGGGAAACCGGTTTCTGTTCCCGCCGTGAAGCCGACAAATACATCGAGGAAGGTCGTGTTACCATAAACGGAATCGTTCCTGAACTTGGAACAAAAGTATCACCAACCGATGAAGTTCGAATTGACGGTAAACTCATCCGTGAAAACAACCGTAAGCCTGTTTATTTAGCCTTCAACAAACCTGTCGGGATTGAATGCACCACCAACCAAGATGTACACGATAATATTGTAGATTACATCAATTATCCCGAAAGAATCTTCCCAATCGGACGTTTGGATAAAGCCAGTGAAGGCTTGATTTTTATGACCAACGACGGCGATATCGTCAACAAAATCCTCCGTGCAAGAAACAACCACGAAAAAGAATATACCGTAACTGTAAACCGTCCAATTACCGACCGTTTTATCGACAAGATGGCAAATGGTGTTCCGATTTTGGATACTGTTACTCGAAAATGCAAGGTGGAACAAATCAGCAAATACACCTTTAAAATCATTCTTACGCAAGGACTTAACCGTCAGATTAGAAGAATGTGTGAATATTTAGGGTATGATGTTACAGCTCTGAAAAGAATCCGAATCATCAATATTTCACTTGATTTGCCTGTTGGTAGATACCGTGATTTGACCGATGCCGAAATCAAGGAACTCAACCAACTGATAGAACCATCAAGCAAAACGGAAGAAGCAAGCTTGCCGAAAGCCAGAATCGAGCCAAGAGAACAACGCATCCAGCAATCACGAAGCAGAAGCCAGGAAACAAGAGCTACCCGACCAAATCAGGATTTTAATCCGCAAAGCAGAATCATATTGGGAAAATCAGCCCGTTCTGAATCAGTAAACAACAACGATAATGCTTCTAAACCTTCAGAAACAAATTCAGGTAGAAAAGTAGAATTCATTAAGAAAGACGATCCGAACTACAAAAAAAAAGGGGATTATTAATTTCCTGAAATCAAAAAAAAGCCTTAAACTTTCGTTTAAGGCTTTTTAATTTTTATTTTCTAGCTTCTCTTCTTTGTTCCCTTGCCAAAAGCGTGTTTTTCAGTAACATCGCAATCGTCATTGGTCCAACACCTCCAGGAACTGGTGTAATGTGGGAAACTTTCTTGGAAACATTTTCAAAATCAACATCTCCTGTAATCACATATCCTTTTTCTGAATCATCGGCAACACGTGTAATTCCAACGTCAATTACAACAGCTCCGTCCTTTACCATTTCGGCTTTTAGATAATTTGGAACTCCTAAAGCTGTAATGATAATATCAGCTTGGGTTGTAATTTGGGCAATATTTTTTGTGTAACTATGTGTCAAAGTCACGGTTGAGTTTCCAGGAAAGCCTTTTCTTCCCATCAAGATACTCATCGGACGTCCAACAATATGGCTTCTTCCAATAACAACAGTGTGTTTTCCTTTGGTTTCAACTCCATAACGCTCTAATAATTCTAGAATTCCAAATGGGGTTGCTGGAATAAAAGTGGTCATATCCAAAGCCATTTTCCCGAAATTCTCTGGGTGAAAACCGTCAACATCCTTACTTGGATCGATTGCCATCAATACTTTTTGAGTATCAATTTGTTCGGGTAATGGAAGTTGCACGATAAAACCATCAATATTGTCATCTTCATTAAGTTGCTTGATTTTTTTTAGCAATTCTGTTTCAGATGTTGTGCTTGGCATTTTCACCAAGGTAGATTCAAAACCTACTCTTTCGCAGGCTTTTACCTTGCTTCCAACATAGGTTAAACTTGCTCCATCATTCCCCACGATAACTGCTGCAAGATGTGGCACTTTTTCGCCGTTTTTTTTCATCAAATCGACTTCGGCAGTAATTTCGAGCTTGATGTCTTCAGAAGTTTTTTTTCCGTCTAGTAGTTGCATTTATTTGTGTTTAGTAGTTGTTGTCGGTTGTCAGTTGTCGGTTCTCAAACTGAGAACTGACAACAGATAACTGCTTATCGCATTCCCTTCATTCCACCCATCATTTTCATGAGGTTTTTTCCGCCCGGACCTTGCATCATCTTCATCATTTTGCTCATTTGGTCGAACTGTTTCATCAGTTGGTTCACCTGCTCTAGCTTTGTTCCGGAACCTTTTGCGATTCTGGTTTTTCTTTTCATATCGATAATGGCTGGTTTTGATCTTTCGATTGGTGTCATCGAGTGAATGATGGCTTCGATATGCTTGAAAGCATCATCTTCAATCTCAACATCTTTCATCGCTTTTGAAGCACCTGGAATCATTCCTACCAAATCCTTCATATTACCCATTTTCTTTACTTGCTGAATCTGGGTCAAGAAATCATCAAAACCAAATTCATTTTTTGCAATCTTCTTTTGTAGTTTTCTGGCTTCTTCTTCATCAAATTGCTCTTGGGCTCTTTCAACCAAGGAAACAACGTCTCCCATTCCGAGGATACGTTCGGCCATACGAGAAGGATAGAAAACATCAATTGCTTCCATTTTCTCACCTGTTCCGATGAATTTGATTGGTTTGTTTACAACTGATTTAATCGAAATTGCAGCACCACCACGAGTATCACCGTCTAATTTGGTAAGGATCACACCATCGAAATTCAATCTGTCGTTGAAGGCTTTTGCCGTATTCACAGCATCCTGACCCGTCATAGAATCCACTACGAAAAGTGTTTCCTGTGGCTGGATTGCTTTGTGAACATTTGCAATCTCGTTCATCATTTCCTCATCAACGGCCAAACGACCTGCTGTATCGACGATTACAACATTGAAACCATTTTCTTTTGCATATTTGATGGCGTTCAGCGAAATTTCAACTGGATTTTTATTTTCTGGTTCAGAATAGACCTCAACGCCAACTTGATCTCCCACAACGTGCAACTGATTGATTGCCGCTGGACGATAGATATCACAGGCTACCAAAAGAGGCTTCTTGTTCTTTTTTGTTTTAAGATAATTGGCTAGTTTTCCTGAAAAGGTTGTTTTTCCAGAACCTTGCAAACCTGACATCAAAATGATTGACGGGTTTCCTGAAAGATTGATTCCGGCCGCATCGCCACCCATCAATTCTGTCAGTTCGTCTTTTACCAACTTTACTAACAATTGTCCTGGTTGAAGCGTTGTTAATACATCCTGACCAATTGCTTTTTCTTTTACTTTGGTCGTAAAATCTTTTGCAATCTTGAAGTTAACGTCGGCATCAAGTAATGCACGACGAACTTCTTTTAGGGTTTCGGCTACGTTTACTTCGGTAATTTTACCGTGACCTTTTAATATATGGAATGCTTTGTCGAGCTTGTCGCTTAAATTATCGAACATAATTGGTGTATCTTTTATTGAAGTGCAAAGATAAACTAATTAGAGAATTAGGCAATTGGATAGGAGTATTATTCAATGAATTAATTTGAAATCTATTCGATTGCTAGTAATTAGGATTATCCTTTTATTTTAATAAATTAACCAAACGCTCTTCATTTGAAAAAGCCGCATATTCAAAGGCAGTTTTACCTAAATTGTCCCTTATTTTTCTATCAGCATTATAATCCAGAAGTAATTTCACGAGTTCAAATTTTCTAAATTGTACTGCATAGATCAATGCTGTGTTTCCTTCGGCGTCTTTTATGTTGGGATTTGCTTTCTTTTCTAATAAAAGCTTTGCTATGATGCTATTGCCTTTTATAGCACAAGTCATTAGGGCTGCACCAAAATCATTTGAAATGTTGACATTCTCAAATGTATTTATCAAATAATTGGCCACCTCATCATTGCCTCGCTGACAAGCTAGAATCAGCGGAGTAAGACCTTCTTTATTATTCTTATTTGCAAGATTTGGATTGTCTTTTAAAGTCTGAATAATTTCTTCAACACTTCCTTTTCTGGCAATTTCAAAAATATCGTTATGCGAGAAAGCATTTTTGGACACAAAAAAGAACAATGCCTTATAAATTAGCTTTTTCATGGTGTTATTTTTTTATGATTTTTTTAATCAAAGAAGTGCCATCTTCAAAATAAAAAGCTACAAAGTAAATTCCTGATTGAAAATTGCTTACATCATAATTTTCAGCATTAGCATCTGTATTGGAGAACGCTTTTAGTTCTTGTCCAATCGAATTTATAAAGACAATCCTTTCGGCTTTCAATCCAGTATGGTTTTGTATGAAAATATTTTCGTGAACAGGATTGGGGAATACACTAATCTTTTTATTTTTATCAACATCCTCAACACCAAGAGAACTGCTATATTCAACAACATAATACAGCTGATTAGTAGAGCTCACATCGTTCCACTGTCCTGCATTTCCATTTGGCCAATTGATAATTGCCATACCTAATGCATCTTGTCCTGCTGGACCGGCTCCTAGCCAATTATCGGGTTCTAACCCCCAGTTGCTGTATTGTCCTGGCGTTAATGTTCCAGAAGCGGTTCCTGTCCAAAACGGAATTGTTACTGCATCATTATTACCGTTCCAAACCCAATTGCCTTCGCTTGCAATATCATTTCCTCCAAGCCAAACGTAGGATCCGAATCCATCTGAGGCATGAGTATTAGCCGTATTTAAATTCAAACTTAAAATTTCAGAAAAAATAGCTTGCTGTTCCGAAGCGTTATTGATTTCTGCCAAATACCCCCCTTTTGCAACAGCACATGCCGCTGCTTCAACCCATGTCTTTTTTTGAGAAACAATTTCATAGGATTTGCCATTATACTCAAATACATATCCTTCAGCACATTGTGCAACTGCTTTGTTTTCTAAACCAAAAATAGCAGTCATTACTATTATTAAAAGTACATTTTTCATCATGAGTTTAATTATTAAATTTATATTGAGTTACATCTATATCCTATAAAGAAGTTCATTTGGGAAATACCCTAACTATCAATGTGATATATTTATACAAGCCTAATAGCTATTGGGATTGCAAGTATTGTAAACAAAAAACCAGCCTCGAAAGACTGGTTTTCATAACAAAAACTATATAAAGAACCACCTAAAAATTAATTTTGAGAAAATCCAACAGATATAAAAGGTAACAAATAAACGTTTGGAAAATCGTCTCCTGTACCACCACCATAATATTTAGAGCTATAGATTGTCAGGCCATTGCTTGTGGCTGGCAAGATTGGATCCAATCCTTCTATTCTGCTTACAACTTTACAAAGACCTCCACTTCCATTTGGATTCCTTCTTCTGATGATGTATTTTTGATTGGCTTGAATGTTTACTGGAGTGATTGAGATATGTGTCAATTGATCAGCTTCAAAAGTGTGGAAACCTGAATAAAGAACTGTTCCATCTTCTTTTAATACCTCCATCATATAGGCTCCTCCAATAGTGGGAGAAATGTAACCGATTGTACATATGGTTGCATCAGTACTCTTAGAAAAAGTATATTCATGTGTAACAGCGCTCCAAACTGTTCCTTCCATTACACCTTCAACATTAGCAAGGCTATCGAAAAGCGTGGTAAATGCAACATCACTTCCCTGACAGAAATCCTCGATTTCATAACAAAAATTTATCGCTTGTGCTATGGCTTGTTGACATTCACTATTACTGTTTATGGTAATCGTTTCACCTGCTTCATTAACAGCCGAAACAGGATAGTTAATAGCATAATACTCTGTTGCTGAAAGGCTGGCAAGAAACAAAAACAACTCTTGATCACTATTGATGGTATACGTTTGAGCTTGCTGAACCGCACTAGCATAACCACTAATTGTTATAGGATAGACAAGATTAAAGCAACTTACAGGTGCATCGAAAACTGGCCCTGGTCCTGTTGCAGTACATCCATTTGCAAGAACATCAAATTGCTCTTGACTGTTCACCGTTACCTCTGAATAATCTGGATAAATAATAGTAATTGGGAAAAGAAATTTAACGCAATCATTATCATTTCCATACTGATTAAAAATAGCTTCTACTGCAGCAAAATCTTCTTCAGAACTCACAAAAACAGGTTGGTTATTCACTAATACTTCTACAGGAAGTTTTACTTTGAAACAATCTGTACTGTCAATAATGTTATCACTTGTGGCATCAGACATTGCAACACGACTCAACAAGTTAGTTAATGGTGCAGCCGCCGTTAGGGTTTCTTCTTGATTTTGAACGATTTCCGACTCTTCGTTCTGACAAGATGCAAATAGAACAGAAACAATTCCTGCAAATAAGAACAATTGTATTTTTTTTGACATTTTCATAATTTTAAAAATTTATTGGTTTGATAGTAAAACAATTATCACTTAAAAAACCCTACCGCAAATGAAAACTTTTTTATTTAAAAACTATATTTGATTAAATTTAAAAAAATCTACTTATAAAAGTAGGGTTTTTAATTATACGGCTGTTACATTAGATACAATTGTCTGTTTTAATGAAAGAAATGAATAAAATAGGAGTTTGTGAAGAAAGGGTTTATTCCCGTTTCTTCCAGTCGAACGTAAAAGTTTTACGTAATCATCTGCTGTATAAGTTTGGCAACGAAGAGCAAGCCAACGATATGGCCCAGGAAGCTTTTATCAAATTATGGGAAAACTGTTCAGAAGTTCCTTTAGAGAAAGCCAAATCCTTCATATATAAGGTAGCCAATAATGCAACCTTAAATAAAATTGCCCATCAGAAGGTTGTAGTGGCTTTCGCCCAAAAAACAAATCCTATGCACCATACTAACGAGAGTCCTGAATTTATCTTAGAACACGAACAATTCAAGACCAAGTTAGAAAAAGCAATCCAAAACCTTACGGAATCACAACGAACTGCTTTCCTACTGAACAGGATTGACGGAAAGAAATACAGCGAAATTGCCGAAATACTCGATATAAGTGTGAAGGCAGTCGAAAAAAGAATAAGCGGAGCCTTGTTTTCTTTAAGAAAGGAAATTAGTATTTAGGATTATAGGATTTGGGAATTGGGATTTGGCCCCGATCCCGAAATTTCGGGATGGGATTGGGATTTGGGATTTAAAAAATTGGAATTTAAACATTAGGGTTTATAAAGAGTTAGTTGTTTATATAAAAAATGCATCACAAAATGGAAGAGCAACACGATTTAGCGAAATGGTTGGCTGGCGAAATGACAAAAAGCGAATTGGAAGCTTTTGAAAAATCGGCAGATTTTGAAACCTACAATAAAATAAAAGAACTATCCTCTCAACTGGAAGTACCTGATTTTGATACGCAAGAAATGTATCAGAATATAATAGCACGCAAAAAGAAGAAAAAAGTCATCAGGCTTCAGGATTTGTGGTACATGAAAATTGCCGCCATCTTGGTTCTGGTTTTTGGAATCACTTTTTTAGTTAGACCTTATGTTCCAACAACCGAATATGCTTCGGTTGGAGAAAAGAACACCTTTTTGCTTCCTGATGATTCTGAAATTGCATTGAATTCAGATTCAAAAATCAACTATAAAAAGTGGAATTGGGAAAATGAAAGAAGCTTGAAATTAGAAGGCGAAGCTTTTTTTAAGGTAGCCAAAGGCGAAAAATTCACTGTCAATACCAATTTAGGAGAAGTAACCGTTGTGGGGACTCAATTCAACATCAAAGCCAGAAACAAGAATTTTGAAGTGGAATGCTATGAAGGAAAAGTGAAAGTGGTTTTCAACAAAAAAACAGTTTTCCTTACCAAAGGACAAAATATAGTAGTGCAAAACAACACCAAAATAGAAGCCATACCATTGACCGATTTACAGCCTGCTTGGTTGGGCAACGAGATAAAATTCAACAATAATTCATTAGCAGATGTTATTGAAGAATTGGAAAGACAATACAACATAACCATAGAAAACACTAAAGATTCCAGTGAATCATTTACAGGGACTTTGCCTTTAAAGAATTTGGATACGGCTTTGCAAATCATCAGCAAGACCTTTCATCTTAAATATGAAAAAGCAACCAACGAAAGGATTATTTTGACAGAAGAATGATAAAACCCCAAAAGCTATTATGGTTGATTTTAATTGTTTTTAGTCTTTCTGGAAATGTTTATTCCCAACAAAAAAAAGGAATACAGCCGTTAAAAGAAATCCTCAAGGCAATTTCAAAACAACATAATGTTCAGTTTAACTATATCGAAGAGGAGGTTTCCGTTGTAAAACTGGAGCCTCCTGTTCGTGCTTTGGCATTGTCCGAAAAACTGGATTACCTGAATGCAAGAACCACACTGGAGTTTGAAATCATCAATACCAAATACATTGCCGTATCTTCAAAAAAAATCACTGCAATACCTAGCCAACCACTGGATACAATTCTTCCGATTGACTTGAGCGAAATCAAAATTGAACGCTATCTCACAACGGGAATGTCCAAGAATATCGACGGAACTTTTACTGTATATCCAAAGAAATTTGGAATCCTTCCCGGACTTATTGAGCCAGATGCCCTGCAGACAATGCAACAGATTCCAGGAATCTACAGTGCCGATCAAACCATCTCGAACATCAATGTTAGAAGTGGCACACACGACCAGAATTTATTCTTATGGAATGGCATCCGGATGTTTCAAACCGGTCATTTCTTCGGATTGATTTCGGCTTTTAATCCTGCATTGGCTCAAAAAATCAACATTTCCAAGAACGGAAGCTCCGCTTTTTATGGCGAAAGCATTTCGAGCGTTATTGATATTTCATCCGTTTTTGAGGGCATCGAAAATTCCAATTATGGTGTGAATTCCAATCTTATAAGTGCCGCGTTCAATGCAAAGGTCAAAACTTCAAAGAAGTCGAGCTTTCAAATATCCGGACGACGTTCCTTTACTGATCTGGCTTCGTCCCCAACCTACCACAGCTACTACGACAGGATTTTTCAGAACACGATGATAAAAAATATCAATACGAATGAAAATGTCAATTACAAAACAGATGAGAAGTTCTACTTTTATGATTTCACAGCTCAATACCACCAAAAAATAGGTTACCGAACTGAACTTGTTTTAGATGCGATTGGCATCAACAATTCCTTGGAAATAACACAAAATAGCGACGATGCTTCTCGAAAAAGTAATTTGGAGCAACAAAATTTCGGAGCGAATGCGATGTTGAAAACGAAGTGGAACGAAAGAACATTTACTAAAATCAACGGTTATGTTTCCTATTATAACCTTGATGCCAGGAACGAAGCCATCGAAAATAATCAAATTTTATCACAACAAAATACCATTTTTGATTATGGTTGGAGATTGGAAAACAAACATATCATCAGTGATAATTTAACTTTCAACAACGGATACCAGTACAATGAAATTGGGATTGCCAATCGCGAACGGATTAATAATCCTAGGTTTAGCAAGAAAATAAAGGAAGTTATCCGAAGCCACGCCTTGATTCTAGAAACTGAAGTCAAGAACACTGATGGCACAATTTTTTTAAAGGCAGGTTTACGCAACAATTATATCGAAGACTTTAATCGCTTGCTTCTGGAACCTCGTTTGCAATTCAATTATGCCTTTAGCAAAAAGTTCAATATTGAAATTCTTGGTGAACACAAAAGCCAGATCACATCGCAAATTATTGATATGCAACAGGATTTTCTTGGGATTGAAAAAAGGCGTTGGACTTTAGCAAATGATGAAAATATTCCGATCCAGAGAAGCAAGCAAATTTCGTTAGGGTTTAGTTTTAAAGATAGAAACTGGCTCTTTACCTTGGATAATTACTACAAGAAAGTAACTGGAATTTACAGTCCGAGCCAAGCGTTCCAGAACCAATTGGAGTTTGTGAGAATCAATGGCGATTACTCGGTTATAGGTTCCGAAGTTTTAATTCAACGCAACCTAAAGCACTTTTACACTTGGCTAAGCTATGGCTTATCGAACAGTGAATATACCTTTAGCGAAACGCTTCCAGAACAATTTGCAAACAACTTTCAGATTGTTCATACCATTTCTTGGGCAGGAACCTATGAATGGGAGAACATGAAAATTGCCCTTGGAACACAGTGGCATTCGGGCCGACCTGAAACTTCGCCCTCAACAAGCAATCTGGATCTTAGCATTCCTTCGAAACCACAAATTATTTACAACAACCCTAACAACACGAATCTGAGTGAGTTTTTTGAAGTGAACCTTTCAGGGAATTACAATTGGATGCTTAGTCCAAAATCGAGCCTTCAGTTTGGAATTTCTGTATTGAATATCCTAAACAGGAATAATATCGTGAACCGTTATTATAGAGTGAACACAACAAACCAATCTATTGAAAGTGTGAATACGCTTGCACTAAAAAGAACACCAAACTTGAGTGTAAAGTTCAATTTTTAATAAAAAAAGAGCCCGAATTACCGAGCTCCTTCTTTAAATTAATTGCATTACTTCACCCGCTCCCAATACTGAGTCCTTCCTAAAAGGGAAATCCCAACATAGCCACGGAGTTTGAGCTTGTCTTTGTTTTCCAAACTTAAAGTACATTTATAGACCTTCCCTTTTGTAGGATCCAAAATCGTTCCGCCTTCCCACGAAGAACCATTCTTTTTTGCACCTTCCAAGATGACCATCCCTTTAACGGGCTTGTTTTTCTTATCACCTTCACATTTATCGCAGAGGTTTTTTTCTTTGGTCTTATCGAAAATCGTGATGACTTTTCCATAGACTTTTCCATCTTGTTCATAGATTTCTACCACCGATTTTGCTTCGCCTGATTCATCATCAATGGTTTTCCATTTGCCCACTACGCTTTGGGACTGGCTGGTCTGAACTATCGAAAAGACCAGCATCAAACTGATATAGAGTAGCTTTTTCATTTTCCGAAACTGTATCTTACACCAAAATTAAATCCTAGACCGCTGGCATTTACATACTGCGTTGGTATTTTTCGAGCCTTCGTTGGGTCTTCTGCTCCTTCGGTGTAGGTGTCTTCAAACTCAAAGTGGGTTTCGTTTCTTGGCATATCTGCCAATTGCATTCCCGGCACCAGAGAAGTTCCCTGAGGTGTAATGGCAGTGGTTTCGTATTCCTTGATTTCGGCCGACTTGCTCTTGATGCTCAAGCTTTTCATCTCGACCTCGCCGAAGATTTGAAACTTTGGTGAAATAGGATACGACACACCCAGTGCTCCTGCAAAACCAACGCTGAAACGTGATTCTACCTCTGTTTTGGCTTTTACATTAATATCAACCCCTTCGCCACCGCCGTTTGGTGCATAGGCCTGGCTGTCAATATGGAGTTTGCCCGCTGCGGGAATCAGCAGTCCCATCCTTGCATAAGGATTAAGCTTTGCAAAACCTGGCGTTAGGAAGATGGCCGGCATTATATCCAACCCTTCAAGGTAGGCTTTGGCTTCGGAACGCATAAGGGGGCTGTTAAGCTTCCCGATGGTTTTCTCCTCGCCTGTAAAATAGTTGAAGCCCAGCTCGGCTCCAATGTATTGGTTGAACATATACCCCACGGTCAAGTTTCCTTTAAAACCGCTGCCAAGGGTTCCGTTTAGGGACTTAATATTGGCCGAACCGTCAGGGTTTACCGTGATGTCGGTGGATTGCCGAATCATTGTGAGGCCGTTTGGGTCGGCATTGTTGAATTCGGTGCTTGCATTTTCGATGGAATATCCTCCACCCCCTCGGATGTAGAACTCCTGGGCATAACTTTTTGCCGAAGCAAGGGCAAAAACCGCGGTAGATAATAATAGGCATGCTTTTTTCATAGTAGGTTTTTTTAATTAATATTTTATAGCAATTCTTTTTATAGCTATTTTAAAGTTAAGGACTTTTGGCTCGAAAGGGTTGTTAATTGAGGAAACGTTAACAGAGCTGGGGCAGTGAGATTGTTTTAAGTTCAAGTTTTATTTGTTTTTTTTGAAAAAATAAATGAAACAATTTAAATTTTGACAACTAAACTTGTATTTTATTCGGAACTAAAAATTTCCACAAACTTGTCATTCCGAAGAATGAGGAATCACATAATCTAAATACACAATACGGGACTACTTTATGAGATTCCTCATTCTTCGGAATGACAGATTGTAGCTATTTTTTACTGTCCCTCGACTGTCGTTCAGGATGAAAACGGAATATATGAAAACTACTCATTTGTAGGTATTGTTTTATGGAGGATAAACTTATAGATTTGCTATCTAATCATTTACCCTAAAACCCATTATTTATGAAAACAAAACTACTTGTTGCTTTTTTAAGCATTGCCTTCTTTTCTAATTCCTATTCACAACAGGAGGCTTCGAGCTATTTATCGAACTTAGTTGACCCTTCGGGAATCATCAATCAGGGGAATATGCTTTATGTTCAGGGTCCTAAAAACTTATACCAGATAAATACTGAGGCGGACAATCCGACTCCAAACATGGTTTATGCCTCTGGAACTGATTTCTATATGTCGAACCTTGCCGTTGAAGGCACTACGCTGTATGTTTCGGAAGAAAATTACAGTGAAAGTGAGGATGCTTTTTTGGGATGCAGGATTATTGCTTTTGATTTGACCAGCCTGTCCACTCCTCCAAGCGTGATCTATTCCACTACACAGTATGTTTCCTCTTTGGCGGTTAAGGATGGTTTTATCTACTTTTCGTCGGAGACTACCCCAACTGGAGATGACAATTTTACGGTTGAAATACATAAGATTGATACTACAGTACCAAGTCCTGTTGCTACAGTGTTGATTAGCAATTTGACAGAGGACAATGACGTGAGCGATATGTCTTTTTATGGTAACGATTTGCTGCTATCGGTTGGCGGAGATGCTAAAATTTACAGCTATGATGTGACAAGTGACGCTGCAACTGAACTCCTGACTGGTCTCACTTTCAACAAAGGTATTTTTGTGAGCGGGAATGCATTGTTTACTGCCGAAGGCAACTCGATTAAGAAAAGACTGTTTGATGATGTTTCTAACCAGACTTGGGTTGCTCAAAACACCACTTACCAAGATAGTAATGGTGGGGCACCTTTTAATGCCAACTTCCGAGATGTTGTTTTGATTGGCGATACTCTTTATATGACTTTGCAAAACCAAGGAAGGGTGATGATGGTTCAAGACGAGAGTTTATCGGCTGGGGAATTTAGCGGAGATTTGAAGGGTATTTCTATTTATAACTCTAAAACCCAACTGAATGTTACCGGTTTGGAAAACAGCCAGACTGCAATGGTTTATAATTTATCTGGACAGTTGTTGCTGAACAAAGAGGTTTCGGCTAATGAAAATGCAATGGACATCAGTTCGTTTAGCGAAGGGGTTTATTTGTTGACATTGGATAATCAGAAAGTATTTAAGTTTATTAAATAGTTTCTATACTTATAATTACGAAAAGACCTAATCGTCCCGGAGCTTTGGGATGGTTGGGTCTTTTTGTTTATACCTACAAGGTTTTGAAAATCTTGTAGGTGTTTAATGATACCTACAAGATTTTGAAAACCTTGCAGGAGAGGACGAAGACGTGCTAACAACTTCTGCTATTATCTAGTAGGCTCTTTTTGCCACAGATTGCACGGATTTTACGGATTTTTACAGATTGATTTTAAATCTGTGGTAATCTGTGCCATCAGTAGTTGAATGGGTAAGAATTGGGGTTCCTATTTTGAGTTTCTGGAAAAATGGTTTACCTCATAGCCCTGATGGTTGCTACTATCCTTTTGTGGCGGGGTTCGCCATAAAAGATAGTGGCATCCAGCAGGAATATGGATTATTCTCTGCCCAAGCGATTCGCTCCTAAAAATTAACGGCATAGGGCTGAAATACTTTTTAATATCTCGAAATATTTGGGTAAGTTTGCCCCTTATTTCAAAAAAATGCAGAAAGAAATAATTGTGATCATCGGCGGACCTGGAACGGGCAAGACTACTATTATTGATGGGTTGATTGCGAGAGGCTTTTGCTGTTATCCGGAGATTAGCCGGGAGGTGACGATGGAGGCCAAGAAACAGGGCATCGAGCAGTTGTTTTTGGAGAATCCGTTGCTTTTTAGCGAACTTTTGCTGGAAGGCCGGGTAAAGCAATATAAAAACGCCTTGAACGAACCGCACGAAAATGTGTTTTTGGATCGCGGTATTCCTGATGTTTTGGCTTATATGCATTATATTGGCGACAGCTATCCGGTTCATTTTGACGAGGCTTGTCGCGATAATATCTACACTAAAATCTTTATTCTTCCGCCTTGGGAAGAAATCTATACGAGCGACGACGAGCGTTATGAAAACTACGAACAGGCAAAACTCATTTACAACCACTTGACGGAAACGTATGAAAAATATGGCTACAACTTGATTGAGGTGCCAAAGGATACGGTTGAGGGAAGGATTGAGTTTATTTTGGAGCGAATTAGTTGTAAGTTGTAGGTTCTGGGTTGTAAGTTGTGCGATATTGACTTTACTTGTTTTGCTTATTATTTCGGGTAAGTTTTGTAGATTTAGCGTTCAAACCTACAATGTAAAACTTACAACGTATAACTTATAACTTACAACTCACAACATGTCCACTCCCCTTTCTATTCTTCAAAAATACTGGAACCACGATGCTTTTCGGTCGGTTCAGGGCGAGGTTGTGGCTTCGGTTTTGGACGGGAAGGATACGTTTGCCTTGATGCCAACGGGTGGCGGGAAGTCGATTTGTTTTCAGGTTCCGGGGATGATGAAGGACGGGATTTGTTTGGTGGTTTCGCCTTTGGTGGCCTTGATGAAGGACCAGGTGATGAACTTGCAGAAACGAAACATCAAGGCTATTGCATTGACTGGCGGAATCCAATCGGACGAGATGATCGAACTTTTGGACAATTGTCAGTTTGGAAATTACAAGTTTCTTTATCTGTCGCCTGAAAGATTACAGTCGGACTGGATTTTGGAGCGTATCAAAAACCTGCCTATCAACCTTATCGCTATTGATGAGGCACATTGTGTGTCGCAATGGGGTCATGATTTCCGACCTGCCTATTTGAAAATTTCGAGTTTGAAGACACATTTTCCAAAGGTTCCTTTTTTGGCCTTGACGGCTTCGGCAACCAAAAGGGTTCGGGAAGATATCGTGACGCAATTGGGATTGGAAAGTCCGGTGGTGTTTCAGAAATCTTTTGCACGAGAGAATATTGCCTATATGGTTTTTGATGTGGAGGACAAATTGTTTCGGATAGAACAGATTTTAAAGAAGAATCCTGAACCTTCCATCATATATGTGCGAAATAGAAAATCGTGTTTGGATGTTTCGTCGCAATTGCAGACGCTGGGTTTTAAGGCGACTTTTTACCACGGTGGTTTGGATTCGAGGGAAAAGGACAAGAACATGAAGCTTTGGATGAACGAGGAAGTGCAGGTTATTGTGGCTACAAATGCGTTCGGTATGGGAATTGACAAGGCGAATGTGAAAACGGTGATTCATATTCAGCTTCCAGAAAATCTCGAAAATTATTATCAGGAAGCAGGGCGATCTGGAAGAAATGGCGAAAAGGCGTATGCGGTTTTGTTGAGCAGTCAGTCGAGCGTGATTCAGGCGAACAATCAATTTATTGATGTTTTGCCCGATAAGGAATTCTTGAAAACAATGTATGTGAAACTGTGTAATTATTTTCAGATTGCTTATGGCGAAGGAATCAACGAGGTTTTTTCGTTTAACCTGAATCATTTTTGTGTGCAATATCAATTTCCGATTCTGAAGACTTTTAATGCAATGCAGTTTCTAGATAGACAGGGAATCATTTCGCTTTCGCAGGAATTCTCGGAGAAGATTACGGTGCAGTTTATTATTTCGTCGAAGGAAATTATTCGATACATGAGTTTGAATCCGTCGGATGAAGAAATTATTCTGACGATGGTGCGAAACTATCCGGGGATTTATGAGGTTCCGGCTTCGTTGAATATTTCGCTTATCGCAAAAAAATCGAAGACAACGGAAGAAGTGGTTTTGAAAGTGCTTCAGAAATTGAAACAAAAAGAAATCATCGAATACCATGCAAAAAACAATGATGCCACTTTGATTTTTAACGAGGTTAGAGAAGACGAACGAACGATAAACCGAGTTTCGAAATACTTGGAAAACCAAAACACGCTGAAGAAAGAGCAGTTGAAATCGGTGATCGACTATGTGACGGACAAGGAAAAATGCAAGTCGAAAATCATCCTGGAGTATTTCGGAGAAACCCAAACCAAAAATTGTGGAATTTGTTCCTATTGCATTACCTTAAATAAAAAGCAGGTTGATGTTTTGACTTTGGCTGAAAAAATAAAGTTCTTATTGAGAAATCAGTCGTTGAGTTCGAGAGAAATTCAAATCAGCACCCAAGATTCCGCAGACGATGTTATCTTTGCGCTTCAGGAATTACTGGACAATGACATCATTAGAATAGAATCCAATAATAAATACAGCTTAAATATATAATGAAGAAGTTAAGAATCGTTTTTATGGGAACTCCAGAATTTGCCGTTGGTATTCTGGACACCATCATCAAAAATAAATATGAAGTGGTTGGTGTGATCACAGCTCCGGACAAACCTGCAGGACGTGGCCAGAAAATAAAATATTCGGCCGTGAAAGAATATGCTTTGGAGAACAATCTGACGCTTTTGCAACCGACGAATTTAAAGAATGAAGATTTCCTTTCTGAATTGAAAGCCCTGAATGCTAATTTGCAAGTTGTGGTTGCCTTTAGGATGTTGCCGAAAGCCGTTTGGGAAATGCCCGAATTGGGGACTTTCAACCTTCATGCTTCACTCCTACCGAATTACCGTGGTGCAGCTCCTATAAATTGGGCCATCATTAATGGTGAAACTAAAACAGGTGTTACGACTTTCTTTATTGATGATAAGATTGATACCGGAGCGATGATTTTGAATTCGGAAACTTCAATTTCTGAAAATGAAAATGCAGGTGAGCTACACGATAGATTGATGGATTTGGGAAGCAAGACCGTTATAGAAACACTTGCCTTGATTGAAAAAGGAAATGTTTCTACTACAATTCAAACCGACAGTCCTGAAATTAAAACGGCTTATAAATTGAACCGAGACAATTGCAAGATTGATTGGAGCAAGTCGATTGAAGAAACTCATAATTTAGTTAGAGGACTTTCACCTTATCCTGCCTCTTGGTGTTTTTTTAGGGATAATGAACAAGAGTGGAATGTGAAAGTTTATGAAGCGAAAATAATTGAAGAAAGCCACACACTAAGCATCGGACAAATCATAGCTTCTAAGAAAGAACTAAAAGTAGCGGTAGATGGCGGATTCATCCAAATTATGAGTTTGCAGTTTCCCGGAAAGAAGAAAATGACGGCCCAAGAATTTTTAAACGGAATGAGTTTTTCGGAAAATGCGAAAGCGTTGTAAGGTTGCGTGAACACTGATTTGAGCGGAATTTTGAAAAAAACAACTTAGTTTATCAACAAAACACCCGAGTTATCAACAAATCGATGAAAAACATCGCAAAAGTCTTGCACAGTAAGGAATTCCTATTAAATTTGTTATAAGTAACATAATGTTTAACCAACAATTAATAACTATTATTATGAACAAATCAGAATTAATCGATGCTATCGCTGCAGATGCAGGAATTTCAAAAGCAGCTGCAAAATTAGCTTTAGAGTCATTTTTAAACAATGTAGGAGCTACTTTGAAAAAAGGTGGTAGAGTTTCTCTAGTAGGTTTTGGATCTTGGTCAGTTTCTGATAGAGCTGCAAGAGACGGAAGAAACCCACAAACAGGTGCTACAATTAAAATTGCTGCTAAGAAAGTAGTTAAATTTAAAGCAGGAGCTGAATTAGAAGGTGGTATGAACTAATTCATTACCAGATATAAATTAAAGTCTTCCCATTCGGAAGACTTTTTTTTTATAAAAATCGTAACATTTTTTTGGGTGATTCAGATTTTTATGATTAAATTTAAGAAAATTTCAGCAAAATGATATCAGACAAACTTAAAAAAGGACATTTGCTAATTGCAGAACCTTCAATAATAGGTGATCTTTCATTTAACAGATCGGTAATACTTTTGGCTGATCATAACGATGAAGGTTCGGTTGGGTTTATCATCAACAAGCCTTTAAAATATACCATCAACGACCTTGTTCCGGAAATTGATGCTACTTTCAAGATTTATAACGGAGGTCCAGTTGAGCAGGATAATTTGTATTTCATTCATAATATCCCAGAACTCATTCCGAACAGTATCGAAATTTCAAACGGAATTTATTGGGGTGGTGATTTTGAATCTACCCGGGACTTGATCAACCAAGGAAAGATAAACAAAAACAATATTCGTTTTTTCCTGGGTTATACCGGCTGGGAAGCTAATCAACTGGAAAACGAAATGTCATCGAACTCCTGGATCATTACCAAAAATGTATACGAGAATAAAATCATCGGAAAATCGACAACACATTTCTGGAAGGAAAAAATAATGGAATTGGGTGGCGATTATCTTATTTGGTCGAATGCTCCCGAAAATCCGCTACTGAATTAACCGAATCTCACTAAAGTGTTCAGCTTGACGATTAAATCACTGGCCAATTTATTTCCAAACTCTTTCTTTCGGTATTTTGTGATGGGTCGGATTCCTGTTATGATGTTTGTTATGAACAACTCATCGGCTCTTTGCAAATCAAATGGAGAAACCACTTCTTCAGCCACTTCTAAACCTTCAATTTTTTTCGCCAAAGCCAAAACTTGTCGTCTCATTACGCCATTGTGGCAACCTTCTGCTACGGGAGGAGTCGTCAATTTGTTCCCCATTAGCATAAAAATATTGCCGTTTAAGGCTTCAATTACATTCTTGCTATCGTTTAGCAACAAACAGTTATCCAAGCCGTTTTCATCTGCAAAAATACTTCCCGTAATATTGATTAATTTATTGGTGGATTTTATTGTGGAAAGCAATTGTTTGGTAACGTAGAAATCCTTGTACAAGTCAACTTCATAGGTGTTTTTTTCAATCTTATAAATCGCATTTTCCAACGGAACAACGTTAACAAGAAAAGAAATGGTTTTGTCCTTTGGAAGGTAATAGCCTCCGTCGTTTCTATAAACCGTTACTCTGGCTCTACCTGAAGCTTCACAATCATTGGCTTTCGCCAAAATCAGTACTTGCTCTTCGAGATATTCCATTGTAAAATTCATCGGAATTTCCATTCTCACAACACGCATAGACGACATCAACCGGAAATAATGGTCCTCTAAAAAGAGAATTTTGCCATCTACGATTTTTAGGGTTTCAAAAACACCGTCGCCATAAAGAAAGGCACGGTTGTTTACTAGTAAATTCTCATCGGGGGAAACGATGTTTCCATTAAAATTGATCATATAAAAAAAGTCACGCTAAAAAGCGTGACAAATATAAGGGTTATAAATAATTTTATACCGATCCGATGACGTGTTTTAGGTCAGAAATTTGATTTTCCCATAACAAAGTAGCCTCTGCAACCTCATCTTCTTCTGCATAATCGATAACCATCAAGGAAACATCCTTCGTGATTTCGTCCTCTAGGATTCTCAATTCAAAGAAATAATCTGTATCCACATCATTTTCATCAATCCATCTAAATTTTATTTTCTCTCCCGTTTTTTTTGACGCCACCCTTGCTTTTTCCTCCGAATCATTCCAGATAAAAGTGAAGAATTCTCCTCTTGAGTTTACATTGTCAGCAAACCATTCTGATAGTCCAGAAGGAGTAGATATATATTGATATAATAATTGTGGTGATGAATTTATTGGAAACTCCAGTTCATATTTTATTTTAACTTCCATATAATGTAACTATTTTCGAGATATGAGGTGTTTAATTTTTTGGAAATATATAGAATATTAATTCAATAAAAAAGCATTTTGAAAAATAATTTATTTTCTTCGATTTAAATTTGCAACATCTGAATTTAGTTTTATATTTGCACCCGCATTCAAGGATGCCTATAACCAAAAAAAGGCGAGGTAGCTCAGTTGGTTAGAGCGCAGGATTCATAACCCTGAGGTCACGGGTTCAACTCCCGTCCTCGCTACTTGAGGAAACACAGCAATTGCTGTGTTTCCTTTTTTTATGCACTTAATTTTTTGTAAAACAATTAGTTACAAGGCACACGATAAGTGTTCGATTTTGTCGAATAATTGGCAGTGGGAACGGAAGGTTTGAACCTTGAAAAGCCTAGTATTTCATATACAATGCCGGCTTTGCTAATGTTCGAAGTTTACTTAAGGTAAAAGGTTATTTACCACAATCAGTTTTTTTATAGGTCTTTGCAATGAGATAAAGCAGATCAAGAATTATAATCGCTTCATCAGTATTTACTTCAATTCTGTTTTTTTCCAATATAGTAATGGCACTCTTTACCGATACTTTCTTTTCCTGAAATTTCATGAGAATGTTGAGTTTAGTTTTTTAAATTATCTCCTCAGTAAAACCTTAGACAAAGCACTACTTAATTCCAGATAGAGCTCACCTGTTTGAAAATTGATTTTACTTGGCGGAATCAGGCTCACTAATTGTTTTTTATCACTTGTATTCAGTGATTGAAAATTTCCAAATATGTTTTTAAAAGACCGAATGACCTGAACTCGATTAATAATTTAGGCTAAAAATATTGTACAAAAAGGTAAAATTTAGTATATTTAAATCTCTGACAATTAAATATTTAAACTAAA